>JAEORN010000074.1 GCA_016840825.1 Candidatus Thorarchaeota archaeon
AACTTGTTGTTCTTGTACTAGGTTTTTGGATATATCTGCGTTCAACACCTTCAGGAGCAGGACCAGTAGGTAAGTATGGAATGTACGTCTTTCTCATCGTACTTGCTATCATCTCTGTGATCACTCCCTTCATGGCATTCCCAGATGAATTGACAGTCGCCATTACATCAGAACTCCTATACACCGTGTTTGCCTTGGTAGCGTGGTGGCTAGATGGCAATAGAAGTACTGTCGCAGAAAAAACCTGAGATACTCAAAAAGCACGTGTGACTGAAAGTAGAACCTCATACGACAATACTATATTTGGGGAGATATGGAGCCATCTCGAAACATGGAGCTTGACGCACCAGCTCCAAAACACCTTTGTCAAGCCCTGTCCAGTATATCTCTCAGCTATTTCTTAACTGCATATACACATACAGATACAATATTAGGAATATCACAAGCAGACCAGCGGTCAACCAACCAGCGATTGGTAAGGTCATGACTGCCATGTTCCAGAGTATCCCTACTGCTCCAAGCAACGTCCATACAATTGACATCAGAACGTAGATCTTAACCGCCTTCCACGATTCAGCACGATAGGCCAAAAACGCTCCCAGCACGTAGCTTAGAAGAATTGCACCCAAGACACGCGTAGTACTGGCCTCGGGGGGCCAACCAGTGATATCACTCCATGATTCTGGAGAGAAGAAATACCAGGCTCCGAATATCAGTGAAGTGATACAGCCGAGTAGAAAGATATACCTTGCATAGCTGGGGATTTCCTCGCTCATTTCTAACCAAGCTTTTTTCTAATTGTTTTTTATTCATCTAAGTTACTTATCTTTCTTGCGAAAACCTGCCATGCGTACATGCAAGCGCATTATACGTCACATACAAAGGAGCTATGAGAATAGCACTTCTCACATTTGCCCACTTATCCAGAGGTTTTCGTGCTCCCATTAGACTGATTAGAGAGCACTTGATTTCAAATATGAGATCATTTTGGAAACCACAACAATACACTACTGGTCAGCAAAAGAAGAGGACCTTCTTCAAGCCTTAGGCTCAAGCAGGAATGGGCTTTCATCTAATGAGGCACTTACTCGTCTTAGGAGAGATGGACCAAATATAATGAGGCAAAGGAAAGAAGTGGGATTCATCTCAAGTTTGCTGGCGCAATTCAGAAGTCCAATCATTATCATTCTCCTGTTCTCGGCATCATTGGCATTCGCGTTGAGTGACAGCTTTGATGGTCTGATTATTATTCTGATTGTTATGTCGAGTAGCCTTCTTGGATTTTACCAGGAAAGAATGGCAAATAATGCAGTAAATGAACTCCTTTCAATAGTAAAGGTACAAGCAACAGTAGAGAGAGATGGATCGATAGTAACAATACCTGTCGATGAAATTGTGGTTGGCGATGTTGTAACACTATCCGCAGGAGACATTGTCCCTGCAGATTCTCGGCTCTTGGAGTCCACTGATCTCTTTGTCAACGAAGCCTCGTTGACGGGTGAAACATTTCCCGCAGAAAAGCAAGTAGGAACATGTAGTGAGAACAGTGCTCTTCATGAACGAACAAATATGGTCTTCATGGGAACCTATGTTTCTTCAGGTTCTGCAAAAGCGGTTGTTGTCAAAACAGGATTAGAAACTGAGTTTGGCAAGATTGCGAAAATGCTAACGATTAAACCTCCTTCAACTGACTTTGAAGCTGGGATTCGTAGATTTGGGTATCTGCTTATGGAGATGACCTTCATTTTTATGTTCGGAATCTTCGCGTTCAATGTCTTATTCCAGAGACCTATACTAGATTCACTCTTGTTCTCCCTTGCTGTAGCTGTGGGAATAACACCTCAACTTCTTCCTACGATAGTCACGATTAACCTGTCAAAGGGAGCAAAAGTGATGGCACAGAATAAGGTCATCGTCAAGAAGTTGAACGCAATTGAAGACTTCGGAACAATGAACGTTCTGTGTACGGACAAGACTGGTACAATTACTGAAGGAACCATGCGGATACAATCAGGCACGGATGTATTGGGCAAGAAAAGTGAGCAAGTATTGGACCTTGCCTATCTTAACGCTTATTTCCAGACAGGATATAGGAATCCAATAGATCAGGCTATTGTAGAGCAGCATCACATTGATTCTTCATTGTATGAGAAAGTGGATGAGATACCTTATGATTTCATCCGGAAACGCTTGTCTGTGCTTGTGCAAAAAGAGGGCGTTAATACATTAATTGTTAAAGGTGCTGTTGATTCAATTCTTGATTGTTGCACAAGAGTACTGCTTGACTCGAAGGTCCTTGATATTAAGGACTATCTTAGTACTATCACTGAAATGTATACACAATATAGTACGGAAGGATTTAGGACAATCGCAGTGGCGTATAAGACACAATCACATTCCATTATGATTACAAGAGACTCTGAGCGTGATCTTATCTTTGTAGGGTTTCTTGTCTTGAACGATCCTCCGAAAAAGGACATAGCTGAAACCCTGACGAATTTAGAGGATTTAGGTATTCAGGTGAAGATCATCACTGGTGATAACAAGCTCATAGCAGCTCAAATTGGCAAGAGCATAGGTATCAAGGACCTTGTAATCATGACTGGACCTGAGCTACGGAAAACTAGTGATGAAGCTTTAATGATAAAGGCAGTCAATGTCAATATCTTCGCTGAGGTCGAACCGAATCAAAAGGAGCGTATCGTAAGGTCCTTGATAAAGGCAGGTTATGTTGTAGGATTCATGGGGGATGGCATCAATGATGCTCCTGCAATACATGCTGCAGAAGTCGGCATCTCCGTAGATACAGCAGTAGATGTCGCAAAGGATGCTGCAGAATTTGTTCTTCTTGAGAAAGATCTCAATGTACTCATTGCGGGAGTAAAAGCAGGAAGAGAAACATTTGCCAATACAATCAAGTACATCATGACTACGATAAGTGCGAATTTTGGGAACATGTTTAGCATGGCAGGTGCCTCAATTTTGTTACCGTTCCTCCCTCTACTTCCAAAGCAGATTCTGGGTATCAACTTCATGACCGACTTCCCGGGCATGACTATAGCATCAGATAACGTTGATAGTGATTTGATTCAGACACCTCGTAAGTGGAATTTGAAATTCATCACTAGATTCATGCTTGTCTTCGGGTTCCTTAGCACTATATTTGATTACATATCATTCGGAGTCCTTCTGCTCATTGGATCTTTCCAACCAGAGATATTCAGAACTGGCTGGTTCCTTCTCTCAGTGATAACTGAGGTTATGGTCATGCTTATCATACGAACAAAGGAGCCTTTCTACAAAAGTAGACCAGGTAGATCCTTGTTATTGTCGAGCTTAATTATTTTCACTATAGCAACTGTAATGCCATATACCCCACTAGGCAATCTTCTATCCTTACAACCACTTTCATTACTGGTCTTGGGAATACTAGCGGTTATCGTAACACTATATCTGGTCCTAAATGAAATAGCAAAGAGAGTATTCTATCGGTATGTGTCCATGTAGGTATTCCTGATGTTCTGTGCTATCAATCCTCAGTCGAAGGAACTATAAGTAGGGCACTTTTCAAACTCGCCCGCTGGAAAGACTCAAGCAATCAAGAGGTAGTTTATCATGCATTTTGAAGAGTCGGATGAAGAAAGAATGTTCCGCGAGGCAGTCCACGAATTCGCACAGAGGTACGTGGCACCCGAGTGGAAAAAGTACGATGAAGAGACTCACGAGATCCCACGGAGTCTCATCAAAAAGATGGCAGAACAGATGCTCTGGGCTCCAACTGTGTCTGAAGAACACGGCGGAGCTGGTCTCTCCTGGGTAATGGCATGTATTGCAGCAGAGGAACTTGCAAAGGCAGACCTCTCCATTGCTCTACCAGTCATGTACCTTGTCGAGGCGTCTTGGGCGTTCATATTTGATAGATACGGGACTGATGAGGCAAAGGCTGAGATTTTACCAAAGGTGACGAGCGGCGACTTGTTCTTTGGAATTGCGACCACTGAACCAACTGGTGGATCAGACCTTGTCAACTCAACCAAGACCACAATCAAACCAAAGGGTGATGGGTATGTCATCAATGGTGAGAAGGTGTACATCTCAGGTGTGAATGAGTCTGAGAAATACGGTGGAGTCTATTACACCTTAGCCAAGTCTGATCCAAAGGGTGACCACAAGGCATTCGATGCTTTCATTCTCCCACTGAACATGGGTGATGGCCTTAATCCTGGTATAACCACCACACTCTTTGAGGACATGGGTAGAATGGGTGTTTCCTGCGGTGGATTCAATATCGAAGAGGTTGAGATTCCAAAGCACTATTTGATTGGTGAGCACGGTAGAGGATTCTATCATGCCATGGAGGGCTTCAGCGCAGCAAGAGTCCTAATAGCTGCTACCTGTTTAGGTGCCGCACAGGCATGTTTTGACATCGGTGTTGACTATGTCAAGCAGCGCAAGCAGTTCGGTCGACCACTCGCAGCCTTCGAGGGTATTCAGTTTGAGGCCGTCGACTCATGGATGGCGCTTCAGGGCGATAGGCATCTCACCTACCATGCAGCTTGGATAATGGACGAGGTCTATGGTAAGGGGAACAAGAACTATAGCAAGCTCGACATCGCCAGATATACTGCGGCTGCTAAGTACAAGGCACCACACGATGCACTGGACATCATCACTCGTGCGATGACCTGGCATGGAGCCTTCGGTTACTCCAAGGAGTGTCCACTTGAGGCATCTTACAGGGGTGTTCGATCCTACACCGTAGGTGCTGAGGGTGGTAGTCACGTGCAGAAGATTGTCATGGCTCGAGAAATATTCGGACCTGACTACTTGCCGTACAGACAAGAGAAACAGATGTAATTTTTATTTTCAAAGGGAGCATCGCGCTCCCTCATTCTTCTTTTTCCCAGTACACTGATTAGCCAGTTTGCTACTACAAGATGATGGGTTAGTACAATGGGTGAGGAGAGTAAATGGAATCTATCAGTTCTTGTGAAAGACACTTCATTTGAAGCACTGACCAAGAATCTGGATGAGTCCCTGGCTCGGGTGCAGCTCGTTCTAGATGATTTGAGAGAGAATCAAGATGGTATTTCTGCACCAAGATTGGAAGAGTATCTCAAGGATTTTGAA
>JAEORN010000075.1 GCA_016840825.1 Candidatus Thorarchaeota archaeon
GGATAAGTATGTCCCTCCAATGAAGCAATGTGACTTCCAGTTCGGATATCCCAAAGTTTGATCATTCGATCCACACCACCTGATGCGATGATGTCCCCTCTTGGACTGAAAGCTAGTGAAGTGCAAAGGAAATTATCTTGCAGTCGTTGCATCTCTTCACAATTTCTAACATCGAACAAACGTATGGACTTGTCTTGCATTGCAGCAGCAATCATCCGACCAACTTTGTTCATTGCTAACCTTCGTGTGATTTCGGATCCATGCTCAGCAGCATGCTTCAATACAACAGGATTCAGGAATAGTGAGAGTTCGCGTTGAGCCATAGAAATCACGGGCTTGGATGCATTCTTGTTCATCGTCAGAAATACCCGCTAAAAACCTTCTGAAAGAAGAAACCGCAATAGGTTAACATAAGTATTAAAAAAGGCTGATAGGAGAAAAAAGTGGAGGGCTCACTCTCTGACAGACATCAAGGAACAGACATTCGGTAAATTGAAACGTGGATTCAAACAAATCCTTGGGACAAAGGAATATCGATTGTATAAGGTACTCGAAGATTATGAATCACTTCAAGCATGTAAGGACAAATCACTAACTGGAGAGTTGGAAGAGCGATTAATCGCCACAGCTCGACTAGGTGAATACGGATACGAGGTGATAGAGGACTTGGAAATAGCAATTCTTGATGAGGATGAATCAGTAAGAGCTCTCGCAGTTGTAATGACAAGTCTGGTAGCTGGAAGTTCAGTAGAATCCAAGTTAAAACAACTCACAAAAGATGATAATCCAAAGGTCAAAGCAGCTGCTGAATTCGCGATTAGTTGGCTGGATAATGTTGAAGTGGATCTACCAGAAAAGGTTGGAGATAATAATCAAAAGATTGATGGTTTATTGATTCATGATGATGAAGTTCCTTTACGAACCAGTGATACAGTTTCGATTAAGAACGACTATTCAACTGGTGTGAACACTGTAGACTTTGAGGTCACCTTAGTCAATGAGAGTGACGCCACTATATCAGACGTTGAGGTTCGTGTGTTGGGATTTCCTTACGAGAGCCTGAAACCACCAGAAACGCGTAGAAAAACAATCAAAAAGATTGGCGGCAGAAAAAGCGAATGTGTGAATTTTACCTTCAGAGTATTTCACGAATGTGTTGAAGGAGAAATCATAACTTCAGTGGTCTTTAATGAAGGAAATGGTGAACGTGTTTCCGGTAAAGCTGGAAATTGTTTCATTCGGTCGTTTTATGATTGGATAGCCCCAGTTGATATCCCAAGAAAGGATGCTGAACAAATACGAAAGGACCTGAAATATTGGGGAAGGGAACATGATGTCAACCGAGACCCCAATGAGCTCTACGAGATGTTCTTGAATACATTTCAAGCCAAAAATCTGCATATCTATCACAAAGAGAAAGACTCTAAGAAGAAATCTTTCATGGGATCAATTTATGGAATTGGAAAAGGCGATTTCACAGATGTCAAGGTAATCGCATCAGTTCTTATTGTCGGAGATCCAAAAGAAAGGGTTTCCAAGGTTAGATTGGATATCCATTCAGACAACCCTGAGATTCTTCACACCGCAGCAAGTGAATTGTACGAAACCACATTGAGACTTCTTGGAGAAATCTAGGTACCGTTCATGATCAGCTGAGTCCGCCTGCTTCGAGAATCTTAATTGCTAATTCTAGAAATGAGGCTTCTACATTATGGCCTGTCTTTGCAGAGGTCTCTAAGAACGATGTATGAACACCCTGTGAAGCAATTTTCTCTGCTAGAGCCTTGCCCTCTTCTGTTGTCACAATTGTCTGCTGCATGACTGGATTATCCTTGAATTGATCTCGAAGGTCTATCTTGTTTGCAATCAGAACAATTGGAATCTTCTTGCCAGCATTGGTCCAGCACTCCTCAACCCAGTTCCACAAATTATCAAATGAAGTCCGTTCCACTGTGGAGTAGACAGCAAGGGCACCTTGAGCACCTCTATAGAAGGTGGAACGTACATTCTTGAAGTGTTCTTGGCCTGCTAAGTCCCAAATTTGTATGCTAACATCGTGCCCACCTGCAAGAGACATTTTCTTGACTGCAAAGTCAGCCCCAATCGTAATCATGTAGTTAGCCTTGAAGCCTTCTCCCATATACACACGACGTAGGCTGGTCTTTCCGACACTTCCGTCGCCCATCAAGACTACTTTAAAGAGTGCTGTTACCATATTGAGCACCAGTTTAGAGGTTGAATACAGTTCCTCCTCGTGAAACTGTGTTATTGCAGATAGTCATTGAGGGGTTATTAAAGTTCCTTGTTCAAGTTTCTGATTATTTGGGTGGCAATTATTCCAGCTCTACCAGAGTCATATCAAGATAGATGGGACCGTACCCGTGAGAATAGTGCCATCTGACATGAATAGGAACACCATTTGATAAAGTAACATTACCTTTCCAGCCACCCCCGTCATCATAGTCACCATACCAAGCATATTCTATTATGCAGCTATTGGAATTGAGAACAGAAGCGTAGTATTCGGCACCGGGATAGAATCCAGGTGTACTCTGTGGGAAGAAAGCATTAACAGCCCACCATGCATCAACAGGGAGAAAACAACC
>JAEORN010000076.1 GCA_016840825.1 Candidatus Thorarchaeota archaeon
CCAGTTATCGCTTCTCCTGGAGCATACATAGTCTTTGGTAATTTTATTCTCAAATCCCTCATACGAATCACTCTAATTTTTAGGACCAAATCTAATATTTAAACAAACGGATAATTTCTTGCTGTTTAGTCGACTCCTGTTGCAATAAGCTAATAAGCCAAAACTTTGGTGCTTGCCAACGCCACAACAATACCCATGGCCCGAGTGGTGTAATGGTAGCATAAGGGATTGTGGCTCCCTTGACGGGGGTTCGATTCCCCCTTCGGGCCCCATTTTACTTTTCATATACTTTATACCTGTCATTACTTACAATTTGTAATTCGCGTTCCTAGTTAGAAGTCTGGGAATGAGTTGCTATGGAAAAACAGAATTCTGATAACATTTGGAGACCTAGGTCCGTCGCAATCAATGCCACATAACTAAATGGCAATCTGGGTTTCGCCCGTGCCCCTCTTTCATTGCGTGGGTGCGGTGATTGAAAAGAGACAGTAGGATTTTCTTCAGCAGTGGAGCTAGAAGATCGTGACGGATAAAATTTGGGAGATAGTGAAAGGCGCTGAAGAACTACCCAATTCCCTGTACAGATATAGAACAATATCCATAGACCATCTCCACGAGCTCAAAGATGATTTTGGGGTTCTTGATGCTGATGGGAAGATTAGCAACCACTCTGTCTTCAGAAAGTACATTGGTTATCAAACATACGAAGTCCCTGAAACATTCCCTGATGCAAAATCTGTGATTGTCATCGCAGTATCAGTACCATTAATGACTGTCAATTTTCACCATGAGGGATCAAAACACGAAATTCTGGTACCTCATTACTACGATGATGGAGTAACTGAAGATCAATTGAAGACGACAATCAAGAATCGAATCATTGGCCATGAGGGATACCGTATCGAGAATGCCAAGGAAAGTGTGCTTTTCAAACGGCTTGCGGTATGTTCAGGTTTGGGTAAGTATGGAAGAAATAATCTATGTTATGTCGATGGGTTTGGCAGTTTCCTTAGACTTCACGCATTCTTCTCGGATTTTCAATTCGGTGTCGATATGTGGACCGATGCTCAGATGATGGATTCTTGTGAGAATTGTCAGATTTGTAAAAATAATTGTCCTACTGGAAGTATTAGCGGGGAAAACTTTGTGATTGATGCGGGAACGTGCATTCCTCTATACAATGAGATTCAGGGTGAGTTCCCGGAATGGATGAGTCCATCTTCTCATAATGCTCTGATGGGTTGTATGCAATGCCAACTAAACTGTCCAGTCAATAAAACTGCTGTCACTCAGGCTCAAGAATTTAATGATATCTCTGAAGAAGAGACCATGGCACTTCTAGAGGGCAACCTTGATGGGGGTCCAATTGATTTCTTGTGGACTAAACTAAGGTTGTTTAAACCCGAAGATGCATGGTATTTCGTACCTGTGTTCTCACGTAATCTTCGAGCTTTGCTTTTGCGTTAAGAGATACTAAGATGATTCGTGAGTTGCCTCATCAGTTACTAGCGATTCTACTTCTTCAGAATCTGTAATGTTTTGATTGCTTTGGGCCACAGGTTTAGCGTTTGATATTGCTATCTCTTCTATTCTCCTCAATGAGGAACTGAATGAAGCAGCCACACTAACGATAACAGTACCAATCCCTGAGATTATGAACCAGAAAGGCACTCCATAGATATCTGCAAGAGGTCCAGCTAGTGCTAGACCAACGGGCATCATCGCAGTAGCTCCGCTAACTATGAGAGCAAACACTCTTCCTTGTTTTTCCGGAGGGATCGTTGCTTGCATTATGGCAATAAGGACACCATTTACGATTGGATTCAGGAAACTGACAAAGGCATAGAAAAGAATTGCCAGAGTGAAGGAATTAGCAGGGACTAGTCCTATCAATGCAGTACCAAATCCCTCTAATATTAATGCAGCCAATATGGTTATGCTCTTTCGCTTTCCTCCTCCCCAGATTGTAAGAAATACTGCTCCAACAACCATGCCTATAGCACCAAATGACTGAAGTATTGCCAACTCAACCTCGTCACCAAGGAAATAGTTGCTCACTAAAATCGGAGAGAGACTAAATGCAGGAGCTGCAAGGAAATTCAATATCATTGCAACAAGGACCAATATCATTCCAGGACGCCAATTTTTCAGGTACGCAAATCCCTCTCTCATATCTCCTAATACAGAGGTCATATGAGGTTCTATCTCACGCTTGGGTTGTGGTATGGTGATAACAAATAAACAAAGAATTGCAAAAGCTGCAGTACTTACATCAACAAGCAATATACTCTGCATCGGAAGTACGAGATAGAGAACTGCTCCAATGGGAGGAGCAACAATATTTGATGCCCCATTGAGTGCTTGATTCATCCCCCCAATTCTACCATAATGTTTCCGTGGAACCATCATCGTTGTTGATGCTTGCATTGCAGGAAAATGGAATGCTCCAAAAGTCGCTCCTAAGAACATCATAACAAATACGTGCCATATTTCAATAAGCCCAACAGCAAAGAGAACGGAGAGGGCTAAAACGGTCATAGCAATAAGAAAATCCGCAACTATCATAGTTTTACGACGATTCCAACGATCGACATATGAGCCCGCAACAGGTGCTACAAAAACTTGAGGTACAATTGCCATTATAGTTGCGATTGCTAGAATAGTGGCAGAACCTGTTATGTCTGTTATCCACCATACAAGCGCGAATCTGACAATCCGGGTTCCAAAGAGAGATGCAGCTTGGCCTCCCCAGAGAATAGCAAACGGGCGTAGCGGTTTATCCTCTTCTTGTACCGGAGTTTCCACTATTAGCACCAGAGTGCCATCCACGAAAATTCAGCATATAACTAGAACCATACAGGTAACAAAGCTTTTCATCAACCTAAACTAGTTACTAGGTAAAATTTTGGAGAGTGATAGTATGGGAGAAGAAAGCGTCTACAAATACATCGAACTCACTGGTGTTAGTGAGAAAAGTTGGGGTCAAGCTATTGAAAACGCCATCTCTCTTGCGGCAAAGAACTTACGCGACCTTCGGGTTGCAGAAGTGATTAAACAAGACGTAAGAATAGAGAACAATAAAATCGTTGACTACCGAGTGCGGCTGAAATTGAGTTTCAAGTATGAGAAGGAATAAGGGGGCATCCCTTATTCTTCATTTTTTCTATTCGACACAACGATGTTATGTCCCAGACTATTGACGATTCAGATATTCGATAATGACCTTGGTAAACTTATCCGCTTGCGTCAAAATTCCATCATGTCTTGCTCCAGGAAGGATGGCCAACTCTCCGTTTGGAAGCATATTGTAAATTTGAACAGCATCATCGAGTGGTACTGCCTCATCACGATCTCCCTGAATGATCAATGTAGGAGTTGATATTTTGCGAATTTTCTCCTTCGGAAATGAATCTGGATTGAACCACATTCTTGAGCTAATGTCCAACAGCTCTTCCCAATAGTCTTCACCATAGACATGAGAATGAATCTCTTTCAGTGCAGCTGCAAATTCGGGAACTGTTCGTCGTAGTTTTGGAACATCCACGTCTCCTGGTCCGTTCAATCCCCATGCCTTCATTCCTTCTGTATAATGTTCTGTCATCTCAGACATTGTTCCTCCAGCGACAAGTGCCTTAGCAGCATCTGGATATTCTATTCCTATCTCGAGAGCTATCTGCCCTCCGTCGCTCCATCCACATATGAAGGGTTTCTCAAGTCCCAATTCCTTGATGAACGCAACCGTATCATCAGCCATTCTTCTGTAATTAAGTTCTTTACTTGGATTCTCAGATTTTCCATGTCCCCTAGAATCTAGTGCTATTACTCGAAAGTATTTAGCAAAAAACTCGTAACATGGTTCCCAACCACTTCTTGATGTGCTAATCCCGCCATGTATCAGAATTAGAGGAGGTCCTTCACCGAGTTCCTCATAGTAGAATTTGATTCCATTGATATCAATATATTTCTCCGCAATTTCCACCAGTGAACACCGTACGTCAATCTTCATGGTTTCATATATTTCTGCTTACACAAAATGCAACTACAATCGATTATAGACATCTTCTGCAAATCCTAGGAACCGCTCAACATCAAGAACTGCCCCATCATCCAAAACAACCTTCCCCGTGAAATATCCGAATACCTGATGCTGAACTGATTTCAAGAAGAGCAGGTCGAATTTCCCATATCTGTCTAATATTGGTTTAAAGTCCATCTCAAACCGACCATCATTGCTTGTGATTTTCCAAGGCTTCAGATAGTTGTTCTTATCATAGTGGAATGTTACTTGGTCTAACTTGTGTGCTATTCCTTTGTAGAATATCATGTTCTCCGATGCTGGAGTGCGGTCACTGAATCCATAACCAATGTTCCACCCGAATGACTCCCCGTCAAGAAGTCCTGATGCAGATCCCCAAAACCACCGATTCTTGTAAGTCCAATTACCTCGTCCCCAATCTAACCCACCGAAACTTGATTCGGGTTTGAATTCATAGGTATTATCACCAAGAACGATTGAACCCGACACTGGCATACAATTGATTTTCTGATTGTAATAGAACTTCTTCTTTTTCTTAGGCCAATGAGTTGCGATGACCATTGTATCTATCTTTGGATCCTGTTCCAGAATCAGCTCACCTCGGAGACCTCTCTTTGCATTGTCCATTTGAAATTCTGGACAGTCTACATTGATTATCCGCTTTCCTCCTTCAATGGTGTAGCTCAATTTGATCTTCTTATCCTCATAGGCAAGATTTCCCGTTTCTGAAGTATGTGGAAAATTAAGGCTCCCCTTAGTCAGAAATGCTAACGAATCCTCAGAGTAGCATATCTTCTTCTGAAAATCTAGCCATACGACAGATATCAATCCAGCATAACCGAGATCTGATAGAGTGAAAGTAATTCCGTGTTCCTTATTCAGAATGTAATAATAATCCCATTCCTTAATTCGATGCCATCCCGCTTTGATTTTTGAGCGATCGTATCTCCAATGAAGCCTAGTCGCATATCCCGGCTCTACAAGATGACCCATCTCATCAAGCAAGTCTATATCTCTAGTTACTCTTTGCTGATTCTGCATACCAATACAGAAAGACAGTGTGACTAATGTATCCTCTCATCGTCAGAAGATAGTTTAAATTCTGGTAATGTCATACACCTTTCATTCCGAGCGTGGTCAGATGAAAGACAAACTATTCCTAATTGCATCAATATTGACTATTATTGCAGGAGCTCTCATGGGCATCACAAACATATTCGCCCAAAGTGATTCTCCGATGTTCGCTATATTGGGGCTCGTGCTTGTATTCTTCGGATTAATTGCCCTGATTACAGGGTACACTAATCCTTCTGTAGCACAAAGTAAGGAAGGAATGACTGTAGCATACATTATGATAATAGCATCAGTACTTGTTTTGATAGGCTCATTTGATCCTATGGCATTATGGCCTCTATTACTGATAGGAGGTGGACTTCTTCTCCTAAGTGTGTTCTGTCTATGGCCTTGTTACTGCTGCCAAGGCAAACAAAAGAACAAGGATAAGGTAATTGGAGTGGCATCTGCGCATGATTCTATCACTATCCATGAGATTAGTCAAAGGACTGGACTATCTACACAAGTTGTGACTGACCTTCTCTACGATGCGATTGGAAAAGGAGAATTGGTAGGAAAAATGGAAGGTCCTTCATTCATCCGTGGTAGACCAACTACTACTACCTATACGGAACCTACTACAAGGGAGAGAGAAGTGGTCAAAGTCTTAGTAATCTGTCCTTATTGCGGTGCAAAAACAGAACAGGGTCTGGCGAAATGTCAGAACTGCCAGGCTGATCTCTAGATTTTGAGGAACGAATGAGGTTCTCTTAGGAGAGAGCCTTATTCATCATTCTGTTTTAAAAGAAAAAGAAGAAGGTGGGAAGGCCGAAGCCTTCCCTGAATACAACGAAGCGGTTGTATCTATGCGGTCGCGCCGTCAGCTTGGATGAAACCGGCTCCTTGAGTAGTACTTGAATAGCCCAGGTCAACACATGCTCCTTGAAGATGTCCTTCAAGCCATGCAACGCTCTGAGCTCCAAATGCGTCAAACATCAGAGCATATACTCCAGAGGTCTGTGGACAACTGAAGCTTGTACCACTGATGTAGTAGTATCCCCCATAATATGGAAGAACTAGATTCTCTCCGATACCGGTGACGTCGACCTTACCACGGGATGAGAAGTCGGATACGAAGACATCAGAGAAGTCGTTCTCCGGTAGATCTGTCCAGATGCCTGTCAGACCATATGCGCCTGTTAAACCATTGACTCCAGCAGCAGCAACTGAGGTTGTATCTGCATAGTTGGCTGGATAAGCTGTGGTGTCTGCTGCTGGTCCATCGTTTCCTGCAGATGTACTGATGACAATACCTGCATTCTCAGCGTTGGCAACTGCATTCTGAAGATTGGTATTTGTTGCATCAATACCCAAAGACATTGAAACAACCATATTGTATCCACTAAGGGGTCCGTTCTTTAGTGAGCGTGCATAATCAATACAATCTGCCCAATTATTGAGCAGTTCAGTTGTGCTAACGTAATTCGAACCGGACCCACCTGTCCAGTATAGGCATCTGAGCATGACAATCTTTGCATCTTCAGCCACTCCTCTAATCCAGTAGTCTGTAGAGCTATCTAGACGGTAACCAATGACAGTGGCAGTGGTAGCAGTTCCATGGCCTTCAGTGTCTTCGTCGAATGCAACGTTATCCTTTCCCAACTCCTGAGTGTAACTTCTGCTGTACTCAGTTAGGATATTCTCCTGTGGGAAGTAATCAAGCCAATTACTGACAAGTCCTGTGTCCACAATTACAACAACTGTACCTGCTCCTGTGTAACTAGTCTTCTCGACATCAATAACATCATTCCACCAAGGAAGCATTTGAGGCAGGTCATTCTTGTTCCAACCTTGACTGCTTCCACCGTTATCTACTGTGACAGTATTGATATCATCTCCACTCAGACCTCCAGTATCTGTTGCGATGGCAAAGATATCATGAGATCCATCGGAGTATGCTGTAGTATCCCAATTGTATGTGTAAGCGTTTGCGACCCATGTTCCATCAATATAGATGTCAGGTACAAGAGTATCTTCATCGCTTACCGTCACGCTAATAGTAGTGGTTCCAGAAACTGTCGCACCATTTGCAGGCGAGGTGATTGTTACTACAGGAGGATTGTTTGTTGTACCTCCATTATTCACTGTCACATATATTGTGTCACTGGCGCCTCTGCATCTAGCATAGATTGAATGTATGCCATTCGCAAAACCAGTTGTGTCCCAATTATATGAGTAGCCACGTGCGACTCGCTTACCATCTATGTAGATTGTGGGTCTAGATGATGCGTCTACTGTAATATGTACTATTCCTGATACTGTCGCACCGTCTGAAGGATTGGTGATATAGCAGTATCTTGCGTTCAACATTGACACCGGGTCCCCATGAGTCAGAGCTGTAACTGTACCCATGAACATCGATGTCATGAAGACGAAAGCAAAGAACAGACTTACTGTCTTCCTAACTCTCATTGCTCATTCTCCATCTCTCAAACCATCAGCGAACACAACGTCCATTGATGATATAATATAATTTGGGAAAATGTAATTATTCCTTATAAATAAACCGAAATTTCCCCATTCCACGTATATATATAAGTGAGGTTTACTTTTCCCAGATTTATGAAACGCGGAAAGAGGATTGGCATAACACTAGCAATAGTCGCGTCGATGCTTTTTCTATCAATGCCCATGGATGTAGCTGCCGTCGCCCCATACTTTGATGTAACCATTAACTTTGCTGATTATGACGACTTGGACTTAGACGCAGCAATTGATGATGTATTAATCCTATTCACCTGCACCGTTGGGAATGGCCACAAAAGCCCAAGTAAATCAGAATTCCTGTTTACACTGACTATGCCTTCAGGAGCCCAATACTTTGCGCTCATTACAGTGTTTGGGAAATATCGTGAAATTCGGCTTGCTCTATCTTGGTTTGATAGTGCACAAGAATCTGGCTGGTATAACATAGAGCTTGATGCCTATGCTTATGGTATCATGGGTGGTTATGACTACGATAGCTATGTATTTGATCCACCCAGCGGTGGTGGACCGGCGGATCCCACCATAAGTGTAACATTTTGGTAAATATGATTGAACAAAAGATAACACATCGAGGGTAATGATTGAGAGGAACGCAACTAACAGTTAATCATTTGCAGCTTCTTATAGCCTTGCAGGAGGGTCCGATGGACCGACTTGAAACGCTAGCAAAAAGAGTGAAGCTATCTAGAACGTCTGTGGCTTCTTATCTCAAGTGGATGTCCGGTGAGTCGAAATCCTCTGATAAGCGGTATTTCAGAGTCGTTCCAGATTTGAACGAAAATGCACTTGACCTTCATACGGTAGATGTGTTCTTAGACACTCCAACACTAGAATCTATTGAGAAGACAGAGGCGTTGTGTGATAAACATCCATACACCAAGTACAGAGCTCGTTGCTATGGTGGTCATAGTAAAATCCTTGCTCAGTTTAGAATTCCAAAAAACACCTCAAATCTGTTGACCCGCTTTTTGAACGAATCGAAAAAGCATGATGAATTCGAAGATTATCAGGTTCTTCCTACTGAAGATGTTCAATCTGTCTTTACACTCCCTCGCTTAGAACATTGGAACAACAAGTCATTTACATGGGACTTTGATTGGGAAAAATGGGCCAATGAATCAGTAAAAAGAAGCAAGCAGACTGAATCTCTACCAATTGAGTCTAAACTACACCTGCTAAGGAAAAGTGATATCGCAATCCTAGGTCGGTTGTCACAGGGTATGAGAAGAAAACAACGAGTAATTATCGAAGAATTGAAAGAGGAAGGATTCAACTTCACCTCACAGGAATTTTCAAGAAGATTGCGTATATTGAAGAATCATTTCATTACAAGATATCATGTGTACATTGACATCGAGGCGTTTGATCTGTACAGTAACCTCATAATTACAGGCAAGGTCACTCCGAAGTTTTCCCAAGATCTGCAAGATAGACTTCAATTGCATCCTATACCATTCCGATCAACCCTGAAAATCACTGACAGCTTCATGTTCTGGTATCTGAGGTTGCCACCTAGTCACCTTTCGCAGCTTCTCAACTACCTATACAAGAATATGGATGGACTCAACCTATCAATGGTTGACTACAACAGGACCTGGGGTTATTATATTTGGGCTGATGCATTCGACGATGAAATTGGGGGATGGCGTAAGGATACTGATTTTTTGCTGTGTCGTGAATAGAAAGCCACCAGAAATTTGAAAGACGCGAATGAAGTTCCAAGGTTTGTTTAAGATGCATAATCTATTTCTTTGAACCCTTTTCAATACAAATCCAATTATTCAGTAAAAATAGTACTACTAGTACTACGTTGTTAGTAATATTTATTAGAGAAAATTAGTACTTTTCTCTCGTGGTCAGTCATGAGCGAGAAAGACTCCATCAACGTTAAGAATCTGCTTGAGAATGCGAGTGACGAGATAGCGGCAGTTATCAAGTCACTAGGCCATCCTAAACGACTAATAGTTGTCAATGCTCTCTGGTCCGAATCCAGTGCGTTCATTGATCTTCAGAAAGCTACAGGTCTGAGTAAGACTGCTCTGGTCCATCATCTTGACAAGCTTGTTGAGAATGGAATCGTAGATAGACTTGAACGCGGCAGATATGAACTGACTGACGATGGCAGATCGCTTGTCTTTGCCTCTATTGCAGCATATGCTCAATCTCAGAAACGAAAAGATGATGAAGCTGCAAGGAGAGCAGAACACATTCAGAGAGCTCATGCAAAACAGTCTCGTCATCTTCAAGATGATGAAGTCAGAATTGTCGATCTTGAAGATATGAAAGTTGCCAGTATTCGTGTCATTAGCAACTATCCAGAGAACGATGCTTGGGAGAAGATGCTAGCATGGGCTGAACCAAAGGGATTGCTAGCTGATTCAAAGAAACATCCAGTCTTTGGTTTTAATAATCCTAATCCCGCTCCTGGTAAGAGTGAATATGGATACGAGTTCTGGATGCAGATTTATGAAGACATGGAACTCGATGAAGGAATGGAGATTAAGGAGGTCAAAGGTGGTCGCTATGCAGTCATTACTTGTAACTTGACTGAAGAACTTGAATCTGAATTCTTCAAAGAGAAAGGGTATCTAGAGAGCTGGAAGAAACTCATTGAATGGGTGAAAACAAGTCGCTATGAAAGAGAAAAAGGACATGGTCTTGAATATGCTCATGATCCAAGTGGAACTGATGGTGATTACATGCTAGATCTCTATTATCCGATTAAGGAGTGATATCAAAATGAGTAAGATTAGCTTTGACTCCTCTAATCATCAAGCTGCTCTCGATTCCTTTGTTGACCAGTTAAAGAAGGACTCTACCATTATTGCAGCCTTTGTCTATGGCAGTCTTGTTCGAGGTGATGTCTGGTCAGAATCCGATATCGATATGCTTGTAATCACGAAAGATGATTCATTACCATATCAACAACATTGGCTCAAAGACGGTGAAATCCTGATTCAGATTGATGTTCATTCAAGAAAGAACTTCCGTGACTGGATGGATATTCCTCTTCAAGGGACTGTACTACATCACATCATATCATCAGGTCGTCTTCTGTTTTCAACTGATCCGACCATTACAGAATATATCAGAACTGCTTCTGTAATTGGAGAACGAGATAAGAACCTAGGGATGATGATATTCGCGAGTGAAGCGATTGGTTACCTCAGCAAGGTTCGTAAAAGTATTATTCACAAGAGAAATCCGCTACTTGCCTTCAGATGGATACAGGGGCTAATGGTACAACTTGCAAATCTCGAAATTATATCAAATGGCGGCGTTCCTGAGAGGGAAGTTATACTACAAGCTCGTGACTATAATAGTGAAATTTTCCAAAAGGGATACATAGACATTCTCGAGAATGGTGTAACTCTTGATACGTGTCAGGAGGCATATGAGCTTAGTCTGGAGTATCTCACGAATCGAGCTGAAACCCTGTTTGAACCGATTATTTCCTATATTCTTGATCAAGGAGGTCATTGTGGAATATCACATATTGACAAACACTTTCGAAGAAAACTCAATCGGAATGATTTCTTCACACTGATTAATGCATGCGATTTTCTTGCTGATCTCGGTATTATTTCCAGAATGGTATACCCCTTGAAGCTGACAAGTAAGAGTCGATATGAGGTGCATGAAGCGGGATACATACACTTGGAGGGTGAGTTATTATGAGTAAGTCAGTTCGAATCAAAGGTGCACGAGAAAATAATCTGCAGAATGTTGATGTCGATATTCCCCGTGACAAGCTTACTGTAATTACTGGAGTATCCGGTTCCGGAAAATCATCTCTTGCATTTGATGTGCTATATGGTGAAGGACAGCGTCGGTTCATGGAGTCATTATCTGCCTATGCACGTTCTAGGATTCCTCTTGTCAAAAAACCTGCTGTTGATTCTGTCAAAGGTCTTTCGCCAGTTCTCTCTATCTCCCAAGCAAGAGGAGTACGAAATCCCCGTTCAACCGTTGGTACATTGACAGAGATTCAGACATACCTCCGTCTGCTCTTTGCAACAATAGGTGTCCCTCATTGTCCGTATTGTGATACGGAGATCAAGTCGAAAACCCCTCATCAGATTGCAGAACATATCCAATCTTTACCCGAAGGAACTACAGTTGAAATCCTTGCTCCTTTCTTCAAGATATATGGCGAGAACTGGGAGTATCTTATTGATACCATTCGCAATCATGGGTGTAGAAATATCCGTCTTGATGATGAGCTGAAAAGCACAAGTGACAAACTGGATTTAGATGAAGATGGGGATTACAGAATCGAAGGTATTGTTGACAAATTCACTGTCAACGGTGATCAGACAAAGGATATTGTAGCGTCGATCATTGAATGTCTGAGAATTGGTGAAGGACTACTCAGGTTGAATATCTCAAATCCCGAAAATCTCACAAATAGTCCTGATTCTTTTTACAGACTTCTCTCTTGTCCCGAACATCATATTCTTGCAGGTGATTTTCTCCCATGGTATTTCTCCGCAAATGAGGGCGACAGTTATTGTCTTACGTGTGGAGGGTTAGGAACTCATAGGACCGCTATTCCAACTCTGATGATAGTTAATCCCGATAAGAGTCTGAAAGAAGGAGCAATTGATCGAGGGTCTTTCAATATAGATACTAGCACATACAAGCGATTGATCAACTGGAGATATGTTATGGCATACAGCATGGGTGAACACTTTGGTTTCTCTCTCGATACTCCCTTCAAAGATTTGCCTGAAGAGATCCAGAACATGTTCTTCTATGGCACAGATGGAAAAAAGTTCAAGCTCATTAAACCTCCTGATGAGGAACGTGACCATGAGAACTTTGGAAAAGAATTCTCTTTCAGAGGTATTGTACCCAGACTAGACGCATGGTATCGCAAACTCTGCAGAGAGGGGAAGCAACACGATCCAGGTTATTCATGGGTAGAGAAACGAATGGTTGAGAGTCTATGCCCAGATTGTAAGGGAACAAAACTCCTTTCTCAGAGAATGCTTGTTAGAATTAATGACAAAAACATACATGAATTAGCAAGCATCTCTCTTGAGGATCTTCGTAAATTTGCAGATGAGATTCAACCTGGAAAGGACAAAGAGCATCTTGCTGGACCCATTCTTGAAGAACTGAAGAAACGACTTGATCTCATGCTTGATATAGGCCTCTACTACCTAAGCTTGAACCGAAGAGCTGATACAATATCAGGTGGTGAACTTCAGCGAACTCGACTTAGCACTCAGATTGGCTCAGAACTAATGGGCATGCTTGTAGTGTTAGATGAGCCTTCGATCGGTCTACATCCTCGGGATGGAAAAAGGGTCATAGACACACTCAAGAAACTACGAGATGTAGGGAATACAGTAATCGTGGTAGAACATGATGTCGAAACAATGAAGGCTGCAGATAACATCATTGAGATGGGTCCTGGTCCTGGAATTCATGGTGGAAGAGTTGTTGCAGAAGGTCTTATTGAAGACATTATGAATACAGATAGTTCTATCACAGGACAGTATCTCAGGGGGGCAAAGAAGATTGCATTGCCTGAGAGAAGACGGAAATCAAATGGAGAATCGATCAAGATACACAAGGCCCGTGAGAATAATCTGAAACAGGTAGATATCGAACTACCGCTAGGTCTCTTCATCTGTATAACTGGTGTATCAGGTTCTGGAAAAAGTAGTTTGATTAACGAGGTTCTCTACAAGAAATTACATTCTGTTTTTCGTGATAGAAGAATCATTCCAGGTAAACACGATCTCATTGAGGGTATTGAAAATCTCAGGGATGTGAGGAATATAGACCAGACTCCTATTGGAAGGTCCTCAAGATCTAATCCAGCAACCTATGTAGGCATCTTTGATAAGATTCGAGAAATCTTTGCTGACCTTCCTGCTGCGAAAGAGAAAAACTATGAAATGTCTGAATTTAGCTTCAATCAGAATAGTGGTGGCCGCTGTCCAGAGTGTAAGGGGGAAGGTATTGTTACAACGGAAATGCAATTCATGCCAGACATAGAAAGCATATGTCCTGCATGTAAAGGTTCAAGGTTCACAAAGGAGATACTGGAAGTGAAATACAAGGACAAGAGTATCGCAGATGTCCTTGATATGACAGTTGAGGAAGCAATCCCATTCTTTGAGGATGTAAACCTAATCCATCACAAACTCGAAACTATGAATGAACTGGGACTTGGATATTTGAAATTAGGTCAACCATCAAATCAATTGAGTGGTGGAGAATCTCAACGTATCAAGCTCGCAAAAGAGCTTGGAAAAATAAAAGCTTCTCGTGATACACTCTACATTTTCGACGAACCAACAACAGGACTTCATCTGGCAGACATCCAGAAACTCCTGGACTGTCTGAATCGACTTGTAGATCATGGTAATAGTGTGCTTGTAATAGAGCATCACATGGATGTCATAAAAAGCGCTGACTATGTTATAGACCTTGGTCCTTCAGGCGGGGACGAAGGTGGCGAAATTGTTGCTGTAGGAACTCCTGAAGAAGTAGCGAAAGTGGGCAGATCTTTCACTGGGAAGTATCTGAAAGAAGTTATTGAAGAGGTGTAATTCATGGCAGATATGATTGAGATTGCGTTAGCAAAATCCGAGGACGCAGAAGTCCTTGCTGATATCTCAAAAAGAGCATTTGAATCAGATGTTGATGTAGGAGCTTCTGGACCAGGAGGTCCCGATGGATATGATTCAGTTGAAGCACATAGAAAGGACACAGAAAATGAGCAGACTGACTACTGGAAATTTCTGTTCAACGAACAAATTGTAGGTGGAACCCGCGTTTATAAGATGTCAGATACGCATGGTTACATCTATGGAGTATTCGTAGACCCAGACTTCCATGGACGAGGTATTGGGACTCGAACCTTCAGTCTGATTGAGAATAAATATCCGGAAATCAAGAAATGGTCCTTAGACACACCAGAATGGAATGTCAGAACAAAGGGATTTTACGAAAAAATCGGATTTGTACAACAAGGTGTGATGCGTTGGGTGAAGGACTTTGAGCTACGATTCTATGTCAAGATAGTAGATGATTCATATCATGAGGAAGAAGTGTTGATTGCTGACCTAAAGGAGGGAATGAAAGCTATCAGGGTCAGAGGAAGTATCAACAATATATCAGATACTAGAGATGTAAAATCATCAAAAGATGGGAAGAACCATCGTGTTGCAAATGCAAATCTTGTTGATGAGACTGGCTCTGTTACTCTAGTCCTTTGGAATGACTACATCCGTCAAGTTAGGGAAGGCGAAGAAATCATCATCCCTGATGGCTATGTGAATGAATACAAAGGCAATCTGCAGCTCAACATCAATCCGTATAGTGCAGTGATAATTTCCGCTCCCGTTGGATGATCAATGCACTTTTTCTCTTTGATTCACAATCATACCTGGTAATTCTACACGGATTGCTGCTCCTTTATTGTAGGTATCCTCACTTAATATCTCAATTTTACCTTGATATGTTTCCACTATCCTTCGACAGAGATATAGTCCGAAACCACCCCCTGTTATGGATACTCCCTTCTGGAATAGTTCCGAAGCTATTTTCTTGTCAAATCCAGGTCCATTATCTACGAAATCCAAAATTACAGTAATCGGTTTTGTATCTACGTGAATATCTACTTCCACATTCGGGCCTGCATGTTGAACTGAATTTCGTATCAGATTATCAAAGACAAAGGGCGTTAGAGCCTTTCCAGATATGATTATTTTTTCCACTTCTGAAGGTTCATGGAAGCGCACCTTTGTATCTGGATAACTTCCTTTAGTTTCGTTGACGAGATGTTTAATTATTGAAATCAGATTATCCTCATCTTCAATGAACTCTGTCCTATTGAAGAGCTGTAGCAATCGAATCATTCGATTAGATGCTGATTCGATAGTCTGAATGTACTCAGTTTGTTCTGGTTTCACATCCGCTTTCATCTTTGCTAACTCAAGTTCTCCCCTAATCAATTGCAAATCATTCGATAAATCATGTCGTAAGAGTGAAGCATAAAGTTGCAACTCTATCACACTATCTGCTAACTTTCTCTGGCTCTCTCTCAACTCTGCTTCAGTATTTGATTTTTCTAATCCGATAGCAACTAGATTTGATAGGGCCATTACAATCCTAGAATCATCCTCGGTAAAATTAGTTGGCTTGTTTGCTAATCCAATTATTCC
>JAEORN010000077.1 GCA_016840825.1 Candidatus Thorarchaeota archaeon
TAGTATGAGGGCGAAGACAAAGCCTGGTAGCAATCTCTTCACTATATGGCCAATCCCATCCCGTCGATCCGGTATCTCCACCATTCTCATGAACTGATTTTACAGCCTTGTAGTATTTCTTGTCGAAGATATGCCCATGGGAATATGGCTCAATTACTCTGAACTGGTCCTGTACTTCTCTTGCTACATGGTCCTGCGGTACGAAGAGTGTATCGTGTCCCCAGAACTCGGTTTCCACATACGGCCCGAACCATTCTGTAAAGCCCAGTCCAACCATGATTTCCCGTAGCCAATCGTTGAATTCGGCATAGGGATGTTTCTTTCCATAGTTGGAATATGCTGGTGTTATATCGACATTATATGGTCTGAAAGTTTGATTTTTCCACTCACCACTGGTAAGTGTTTCAGGAGTAAGGTCTCTGATTCCTTCAACTCCTACAGAGAGCAGCTTTTCTATCGTACCGATCTGTGATCTAATTATCTCAGTTTCATAGGTCTTTGATATCTGTTCAGAAATCAATTTCCTCTCCAGAGCTTGAATGACTGCATCTGACTTCGACATCTTGTTCTTACCAGAAACCAGTTTATCCAATAGTTCCGTGATTATCGATTCCGGTTCATCTACTAAAGTCCGAAGGATTGTGACTCCTTCTTCCTTGGATATCTGAAGCCATCCATTTCGACGAACCCAGTTCATAGCAATACCTTTGGTAGCAGGATCCATTCCTGAGTGAGCAACAGCGTCATCAAAGGTTGCTTTTCCACCAAGACCTTTCACTCCCTTAAAGAGCAAGATCTCGGGAAGTCCAACCGCAGCGTATTTCTTTCCTTCATCAGTCAGCAAGTAGGTTACCATTTCTTTTGTGTGAATCGCTACCAGATTTCTGGTAGCCAACGAGTTGAGGATTGAGATAACTCGTTCCTCTCCTTGCTTGAGATTACTTGCAAGCTGAGAAGTTGGAACACGCTGACCTAAGTTAAGTAGTTCACCGAGTACGGTTCTTTCTCCTTCTGTCAACTGTTCGCTCATTTGTTAATCAAAACTCCTAAGGATATTAGATTCAATCGGGATAGACACGCCGCATCATCTCTGATTTGTATTCTCACTTGACCCCTCATGGGGTGCAATAAAATTGGCAGTAATCCATCCGAATCCTTCCTGTGGAAATTCATCAATTCTGACTTCCTTAATAATGTGTCGCCCTTTGAGATAACACCTATGACACAATGTTAAAATATGCTCACGAACGCTCTCCTTAATGTAGTAGAATGCTACCTCTGATTTTGATTAAATCAGTACTATATTAATGAATAAGGTGAAGAACATGTCAGCAGAGCGTCAGAGGCTACGACGAAAAGTCGAGCAATTGAAAGCATATCAAGGACGCCATAGTTCATTCACTACTCTGTACATACCCCCAACAAAGAGTCTCATGGATGTCACCAGCTTTGTGAAGACAGAATTAGCTGGAGCTGACAACATCAAGAGCAAAGCTAATCGAAAGAACGTAGCTGATAATCTGACTGCAATACTAAGTGAACTTACAAAGATCAATGATTTACCAGAGAACGGTTTAGCATTCTTTTTTGGTATCGAAGAAGAAGGTGGAACTGGTAAATCAATCCGTGAAATGGTTGTACCTCCTGCGCCAATATCTCAATTCGTCTATCAGTGTGGAAGGGAATTTGTTACTGAGGAACTTGAGAATATGACTGTTCCCAAGAGTCTAGTCGTAATTGTTCTCATCGAAGGTGGAAAAGTCACAATCGGCTATCTTCGCGGAAAGCACATGGAGCTAGTCCGTGACGAAGATTTCTATATTATAGGTAAGACTCGAGCAGGTGGTCAGAGTGCTAAACGATATCTACGTATCAGGGAAGAAAAAATGGTGGAATTCTTCCGTTATGTTGGAAGAATGTTGACTGAATTACTTGTTGATAATCTAGATAATGTTGACGCAATTGTTCTTGGAGGTAACACTATCAGGTGTCTTGAATTCCTCGATAAAGGCGATATCGACTATCGAATTCGCGATAAGATTGCAGAGACAATAATCTCTGTTAGCGTCATCGATGAAACAGGACTATTCCAAGCAATGAAAGAAGCCTCCCGAATTATGAAGGAGACCGAGATCTATGCAGAGCGTCA
>JAEORN010000078.1 GCA_016840825.1 Candidatus Thorarchaeota archaeon
CTTCATCAAGAGTGACATGCTACCTCTCTTCGTATCTATGGAGAATGAAAGACTAGTTCTTCCCTTTGAGATATACTCGTATGATGAGAAGAACATGATCTTCTTTGTACCGAGATTTCAGCCGCATCAGAGCGAGCAGTGGGGCTTCATTGAGAAGCTAGCAGAATGGATCGTTTCACAGAAATTCGATGAGATCTTGCTCCTCGGTGGGTTGGATGCCAGCTTCAAAGAGGACGATGCTGATATGCGATGCGTTCCAACCACTGCGTATAAAGAGAATCTAGAGAAGTGGGCAGTACCTATACTAGAGGAGGGTCTCTTCGTTGCAGGTCCCCTGGCATTGCTTCTTGCTGAACTTGAAATGCACGAGGCACCCGGTCTAGGACTTCTAACATACGCCACTCGGGGAAGACCTGATCCTCGTTCTGCAGCGACAATGCTCGAGAAGATCAACGAGGTCTTTGGTGTTAGTGCCAATGTCGACCAGCTAATAGAAGAGAGCAAGGAAATTGAGCGTCTAGAAAAGATGCGTAAATCCATAGAAGCCGATTCAGACCCATCGCAAATGTATCTCTAATCAACAGGGGGCTCAAGCAGCCCCAATCCTTTACTTTGCATGTTGAGTAGTCAGTAGTTATCCTAGTCTGCGCAGATACCATCCAATATCGACTAGGTTCTTCGCAACCAGCCTATCGTTTGATAGCCTATCTACTAGATAACCATCTACAGAAAGCGTGGCTAGTCCCAAGATATGTCCATCTTTGTCCTTGACAATTACGCGATGTCCTCTCTCAAGGGATTTATTCAGACTAACAACACCCTCTTTGATTACACTTCTTCCATAGGTGAATGCCTCAGCACTTCTCTTGCTAACAACAAGCACACTGTCAGTGAATTCAGAGAGCTTCTCTAGAATGGGCAAGCTAAGACGCAACCTATCATTGACAAGATCCCCTAGCCAGATTCCCATATATTTCACTTCAAAATCGTTGAAGTCATGGTCTATCATAGTCATCCATTCTTGAGGTACCAGATACATCGACTTCGTATTGCCATGTTCAATCATTGCAGGAGCTAGGTTTCCGAGTATCTTGTTGGTTATACCTTCTCCAAAATCTGAGTCCATCTGTTTCATTATTGAATCCCATAGAACTGGATCGATAAACACTGGCTTCATTGCTGGCTGCATCTCAATTACTTACTTATTAGATGTGTCATTCGCCTAAGCTTCCATTGTGATGAGTCTTGTCCTGCCAATGAGCAGGATTACTGATCCAATGATGAGAATCGGTAGAATTGCAGTTATTGAACCAAGTACTATGCTGTCAAGGAATATTTCCGATTCATACTCATACATGAACCCTGCTAGGAGAGAGATCATAGAAATTACCATAGTCGCAATCATATTTGCATGAAATGCCGAGCTCTTTGTATCCTCATAGGCAGGATTGATACAAGTGATTCCGATACTAGCAGATATTGTACTACAGAGGACTACATATGCATGCACTAGCAAGACCATTGTATTGAGAAAGGGCATTTGATTAGCCACTGAGAGAATTAGGACGGGAATCATTGCCATAGGAATGGCAAAGAGAAATGCACCACTAATTCTCGCAATCAGGAACTTTGAAACACCACGAGGTGAACTCTTTATGACCCAGAGATGATCCTTTGACTCTAAGAAGCCAACACCCCCAAAGGTCACTCCTCCAATCATTCCTAGGAACATACTGACAAGTAATGTGATATAGACTGTCAATATTGTTGGGTCCTCCACATCACCAAGTCCTGAATAGCTTACCATCAATGGGACTAGGATTGACAATACGACTCCGTAGACCACCTTTGATGTATTCTGCGCCTTTCTTCCAAAGTCTTTCATTGCCATCACAATGACCACTCCAAGAGCACTAGGAACGATTCGTCTAAGGAATCTGAGGAATATATTCTCCTTTCCTACAGTGGTTATCCTTTCAGTACGTGCTCCTGCTTCTAGACTGAAGATTCTATCAGGGGTTACGAGTCCAAGAATTAGGATTACCAATGCAAACAAGCCCACCAATACAAGGTCTATCATAGAGCTCAGGCCAAGGATATCCTCGAAGACCTCTATAATTGGGGGCGGCAAATTCACTCCATTATACTCAATTGTAATCCATGTGATGAGGTCTGCTAGCCATGTGGACGGTAGTATAAGAAAAGCATCAAGTCCAAGTAACTCGGCGAATGACTCTGAGAAGTACACGAGACCATAGAGTGGCAATAGGAAAACAAGGACAATAATCAGACCCATTGCTTTTGCAATGTCGTTTCCTCTAGCTGATGTTCCGAGCTTTGCTTGGATTGCTAAACTGATTACAGTAGAAAGAAGAAGGGTGGCCAGTACGAAAATTCCGATTACAAGATAGGTTAGTATCTGTCCGATAATCGACACTTCATAGAAGATGATGAAGGGAGAAACCAAGAGTGGTGCCATGAATAGGGTCAAGATGCCATACTGTGGAATCTTTGCAATAAACATCCCAAGAAGCATATCTCGGGTACTGACATTGTTGCTTAGCATAATCTCCCATTGCCCGATCTTCACTTCCTGTAGAGAGAATGATATCGGATAGATGAGTACCATCGTCCACAGGATGAGGATGACTGAACGCATCAGTCCCGGATATGC
>JAEORN010000079.1 GCA_016840825.1 Candidatus Thorarchaeota archaeon
AGGAAGTACAAACTCTAAGAGAAAGAGGATATGCAATGGCAAAGATGCATTTCGCACCTTTCTGGTCAGATCGTTTATCTGATATTGAGCATGTTCCGCCAATTGATAGCCCTCAATTTGATATCCTATTCAATGCATTGGCAGATGAGAAAATTCCTGTTTTGGTGCATATTGGCGACCCTGACACATACTTCTCCACACGATATTCAGATTCTAAGACCTATGGTACTAAAGAGGAGCACATTCAGGAGTTCGAGAATAGGTTGTATAGAAACCCGTCATTAAAGTTTCAGGCAGCACATTTTGCTGCTCAACCTGAACCGCATCGCCTAGAGAACCTTGGACGAATGTTTGAGAAGTACCCAAATCTCAATGTGGATCTTAGTTCTGCAAGATGGATGTGTAGAGAGCTAGGAAGAAATCCTGAGCGATCTCGAGAGTTCATAATCAAATATGCTACTCAAATCCTATTCGCTACAGATTGCGTTGCAAGTGATAATAGGTCACAAGACCCTGTATATTACGAAGGAAGGCACTCATCATTACGCTTGATGCTTGAATCAGATGTGAAGCATATTCCATTGCCATTTGAGGATGCAGATACTACCAATTCAGGAGGGACTTTCATCTATGGACTCAATCTTCCTGATAGCACACTCAAGAAGATATACTGGGAAAATGCTATGAAACTTCATGATCTTGACTAGTAATGCAGTCGTTCTATCTGCTTCTTCCTCTCAACTGCTGCCATTAATCGAGTCCTATCAAAGTATACTTCATTTCTTGATATCTTCCGACCTTCAAACTCGACAATATCCAGACCGATTTCATCAATAGTTTCTTTTCCCACACGTATCTCACATCGCCACTTGACGATAGCACCTTTTTCTGTTGGAAAGACTTCTAGAGGTTTCCATGCCCAATCATGATATACTCGCAATAATCTCTCAAAGTATGGTAGAATCTCTTTATGACCTTCAAGCCCTTCTTTATTTGCTGGATCCACGTAAAGTGCATCACTAGTATAATATGAGAGAAGTTTCGCGGGTTGATTGCCTGTCCAACTGGACAACCATTCCTCACAAAATGAGAAGAGTTCCTCTTTGTTCATGATTAGACCAACTCAAGATATAGTTCATTAATCTAGGCTAATAGGCTTACGATATTAACAAAAGAAACAATTCTAAGAAGACTTCATCCTTTTTGTGCGAGGTAAGAATTCGGAAAGTTCAGACTGATTTACGTTGCACAATCTCCAAGTCCTTGTTTCTTTATCTATCTCAACATATCCATCACTTTGCATATTTCGTAAATGATAGCGAACAGTACTCACAGATAGGCTAACTTTAGAAGCTACGGTCGAAACCCTCTGCCACTCGTCTATCTTTAACATCATCAGAATTGAATGCCTTGATTCTAATCCACTAGATACATTCCTCAGAGATGTCAGATATGCACGATAGTCGTAGCGCAAGGATATTCCCTAATCAACAATATACCTGAATCACTAAGTGTTTATTGGTGATTTATTATCTCTTATCTCTCGGTGTACCTATCAAATCATGAAATGCTGCAGGTTCCTGCTCCTCTGTAATCGGTCGAATTCTGTATTCTCTGTAGGTATCACTAAGCTTAGCAGCAACTCTAGTTCCCATCAGCTTCTTGAAGAGGCTAGCTTTCTTTCCCCTCCAAAGATATACCACTTTATTATCATGATCTACAAAGACTAACACCTTATTTGTATCAAGCACGACATCTTCACCTTTGCACTCTACAAGCTTGGCATCCGAATCAATCTCAAAGGTGTCGACCATTAGAATCCCTCATTGTTAGTAGTTGAAGAATGTGTATTTCGTACATATATGTTAAGTCTCCGCAGCCATCTTTCTGTTGTACAAATTCAATCCATCATACACAATCTAATATGTTAGTGTTGCTAAGAAAAATAGAGTGATTTGATATGACCAAAGATTCTGCTCATCTGAGATTAATCGATAGAGAGCTCCGTCAGATAGAGATAGAATCAAGAGGAATTGTGCAACGATTTCCCCTCAAACCAATTCCTGATGACTTGTACGAAGCATTAGCTGGAGCAGTGGATGTGGAAGGAGAGCCGGAACAAAAACTTAGAGCCATATATGATTCTACAATTATGAAACCTGCGGTAAGCACCTTCAATTTTGATGCTCCTTTTCTGGTAAATTCCTCAGTCAAGATTACGAGACTGACCCTTAAGGATGAGATTATTGATGAGATGATTGAGGAACTAGAGGGAAGACTTCTTTCTTTTCAAGGAATCCAATTCAAAGATACCATTGAGGAACGAATCGATCTTTATCGTGAGATATTTGTAGATGACACCAAAATAGATAGGTTCAGATTAGGAGCTGCCGAAATCTTTGGTGAAGCTACCTACGCAAATATTCGTAGAGACCCTCGTGTATGCTTAATCCTTTACTGGAATGATCGACAGAACGGGGAAATGAAGAGCTATCAAATCAATGCCATTGCTGAAGTCGTACCTCCAGGTACTCCATATTATAGATATATGAGAGTTCTTAGAACTCTATTCTCGTCCAGGTTCGTTGACTCAAGACGTGATTCATATGTAGCAGCTTACAAATTTTGGGTATCAGATATTCTCGACAAGAGCCTTGCTGCAAAACCTGGTTTTATCCTAGACACTAATAATTCGTAATTCTAAGCAACTTCTCAGGAAGCTCATCGATAGATGAAATATCTAGCACAACACCATGGTTGAGCTTTGCTAACCGATCTGCAGCATGGAAATTATACTCGAACTTTGGGACAAGAACAATCATTTGGATATCTTGGTGTTTCATATCTACAGCGAGATCCTCACACACTTTTTGATCTGATAGATATGCATCAGTGCTAAAGATGAATATCTTCTCTTTAGATCGTGTGTTTTCGAAATTCTCTAATGCTAACCGCATTGCTGTTTGTCCTCCAGTACCCCCACTAGCTCGAACCTCTAATAGATCTGCAGCGACCTTATCTACAGAAACTGTTCTGTCTGCGATCTCTTTCACAACATGTGTATGACTGTCGAAAAGAACCACACCAAAATCATCTTTTTGTACTCCATAGAGACCGGCCATTACTGAAATAGCAAGCATTCCTAATTTATTTGGTGAATGCATAGAACCAGACTTATCAAGTGCCCAATAGAAAGCTCTGTGTCCTTGATAGTTCTCCGTAATGAGGAAATCTTCAGCGTCAAGAGATTCAAAATCACTTCGTCCAGAGGAGAGAATTGAATCTATGGTTTCTTCCAGATCGATTAGATCTATATCATCACCAATTCTAAATGGACGCACAGTGGTTGATTGCTGAATACCTCCTAGCATTGAAGATCCCATAGTTGCTTTTGCGTATCTTTGACCCAAGTCAATTAGTAGCCTACGTGCGATATCCTTTAGTTTCTTTCTGAGTTCATCAGGCATCTGATCTCGGTATGTATACCAAATCTTCACGACATTTGTTGCTGGACCCCCTAACAGTCCTCCAAGCACCTTTTCAGCTCGCGAGGGGTCGTATTGCCCAAAACCCTGTTGTGGACTTCCATATCCTCTCTGTTGAGCTGAAGCTTGCCCACCCAATGCAGCCATTAAATCCTGATGAGCTACTGCTCCCAGCGCTGATTGATTGTCTAGTTCATTAGCTAGATCACCTAGCTCTCGTAGTTGTTGATTTGTAAGTCCAGCAGTAGACATCAGATTATTCAGTCTATCAAAATCATCAACACCCATCTTGATTAGATTCTTTATGACTTGGAATGATGGATTAAGTAGCTCGAGAATCTCATCCTCTGACATGCCTAGGTTCTTCCCAGTGCTTCGAATCGCATCCTTAGATGGTACTGCGCCTTGAGAAGAAAGATCTCTTACAGTCTGTCGAAGGTGCGTTTTATTTGGTGAGGTCTCAACAGCCTTATCTGCAAGCTGTTGAATCATTTCACTCCAAGCATGCTTCTGGGATTGTGATTTCATCTTTCCAAGATTAGCAGATGCTTCTTTGACTTTATGACGTAAATAATCAGAAGGTGAGGATCGGGACATCGCATCATCGAGAATGTCTTGTGTTTGCTTTTGGACAAGATTCTTCCAGCTCTCTGTGTCCATAGCTGAATCAGCAAGCTGCTGTGTATCTACGTTTTTCCTTGCACCATTATCATATTGACGATCGTATGCATCCATGATGTCCTTCGCAAAATCCTCTCCAGTTTTTTGCTTAATAGAGGCTGCGAACTCCATTGACTGACTGAGTGAATACTCATTTGCTGCCGACTCTATGAGATCCTGAATATTGTCCGGTGTTCTGTGAAGATTGCTTGCGTAGTCAGTAGCCTCACCAAGATTTGATATTGATTCCTGAAGTTTTGAATCAAGTTGATCCATGGTATTTTGATCTATTGTTTCCATCTGTTCCATCAATGAGAGTGCTTTTGCGGCTGTACTTGGGTCCCGATTGGCTAAATCCTCAAATTCCTCTTGTAAATCAGAATCACCTCTTAGGGCCTTTCCAGCAAGACTTTCAGCAGATGAAGTTGATTCACAGACATTATCCAGGACCTGTAGAGTTTCAGAATTCATAATGTCCTGTGCTGAGAGACCTCCCATTCTGTCCAGAAGCTCTGAAGAGGCATTGGAGCGTAACTCCTCATCACTTGTTATTCCTCGCAGAACAACATCTCCTTCCTTCAAATAGTCCATCGCTGCATCATAAAGCGACCTATCCTCTCTTTTTCGTAATTCTTGCAGATAGTCAAAGCCAGCTTGCACTTTGTCCTTCTTGATTGTCTTTGCTAGTTCCTGTTCTCTTCGAATCTTTTCCATTACTTCTTCAAGTGGAGTCTTTCTATTGGGCTCGTCTGAAAGCACTGGTACCGGTGTGATATTCACCGATTCCTCAGGTTTCTTCTCTACACCAAGAAGTATCTCTTCAGCTATCAAACGCGCAAGTTCTTGGTCCGCAGGGTAAGAAGTAAAGACAGCAGCTTCAACAAAATCATCTAAGTCCAGTTCTCCTTTCCTGAAGAAACGAGCTGAAAGAAATTGTGGTATCGCTTGTGTTTGCCTTACACTTGGCTTTGCTTTGACTTCTTCTGATGCCCTCATCTTGGAAACAAATTCATATGCAAAAGGAGGGGCACTACTTGGAATTGGACGATAGTTCGGTTCCGAAGTCATCTTAGTCAGTCCCCTTTGACCCGATAGCTCTCCGCACTAGCTGGTTGACTGCAGGTTCGGGGTCAATTCCCGGTCTGAATCGTAATGCGCCAGTGAGAACATAGGTCGCAGCTTCTGACAATATTGAGTAGCTAATCTCCTTGGACTTCTTTCGTTTCGCCATCTGAGCAGCAAGACGGGCGATTGATATCCCAGCACGAATTGAGGCAGGAATTTCGATATCTGTGCTATTTCGAGTAGCGGAAACAAGTCCATAGATTGTTTCAAGGGTATTATCGCTTAGCTTATACTCAGGAGCATTTACCTTAACAATTTCAATCTCTGTTTCCTTTCGAGGATATCCTAATCGTACCCATACGCGTATACGATCACGAAGTGCCTCGCTAAGTCTGTGCGCTCCTGCCATCTCCTCAGGATTCATTGTAATGACTGGAAAGAAATCCTCATGCGCCTTCACTCTCCCTAGTCGTTGGACATTCACGGAGAGCTCTTCGAACGGTTCTAGTAGCGAATTCTGGACATATTCAGGAAGTCGGTTTCCCTCGTTTAGTCCAAAGACACCACCAAAGATCATTGCTTTTAGCAAAGGCCCAGGATCGAATGATTCCAAGGTGAATCCTTTCTTCAGAACTAGTGCAGGATTGAATGAACCAATGAGATGCGAAGGACGAACACCTTCGTCACCTGTCAACCAAGTAAAACTTCGTCCACTACGTTCTGCATACGCTCTGAGTATCAGTGTCTTTCCAACCCCTGGAGGTCCTATTATACCTGGGATTAGACCAGCGGCCTCACAGTCTGCCAGAATGTCAAAAGCGTCGCGATATTGTTCTTTAATGACGATAGTGACCTTCTCTTTTGTAGCAGCAGCCTTCCGCTCTTCAAAAGCAATAGCAAATTGTAATTCTTCACTTTCCATATTAAATGCCCCCATTAATCCAATCTATCGTTGTTTTACGGGCATATATAATCCTGTATCTTTTTGTCTGATGGAGGATGGAACCGAGTATATCCATATCTCTGGTTTCACATTATTCATTATGAGCCTTTGGTAAGGTGCTAATACATCCTAGAGGATTACTACCAGTTACTAATTTCTTGGGTCACTTCAGAACTTTGTTCGACCTTGAAGAAGTAGGCGAATAAAATTGCAAACAATACATTACCAACTGCAAGAGAAATTGTTCCTAAGAAATTGAATATAATTGAACCTCCCAATCCCAATATCGCAAGTAGCAGATTCAGATTTGGCATCGCTGATCTATCCTTGATCCTCCAAAGCGCATAAGCTGTCACAACTGCTGAAAGAAAGCTACTCAATGAAAGAAGCATCACCATCACAATAAACACTGGAGTAAGTATTGCAGCAAACACAGCAGTCACCCCATATATGACATAGATTAGTAGGTACAAGATACTAAACCAAAGGACGTATCTACAGACTGAATCATCGTATTTGAAGTGTAGACCAAGGAACCCTATACCTCTCAGGAAGATGTGAATAAAACTAAGTAAGAGAGTTGGAAGTCCCAAGAAAATAATAAGCTCGAGAAATACAGGATACAGTACGAATGAAATTAACTGAATTCCTGATAGTATACTATGAAAGATGCCAAGAATCGCACCAAAGAAGCCATATTTTAGATATCTACTGGTCGTTTCATCCACAAATCCACCAGTAGACCAGGGTGATTCTCCCATAGCCCATTGAGTTTTCTGCGATGCGTGCGATACTTCTCCTCTACAATTTGGACATAGCATCGAACCATCTCGGACACCTGAGCAAAGATGACACATCCACTTCCCACAGTTGACACATTCAGCACTCGCTTCCTGTTCTTCATGAAAATCGCAATACCTCAACCACAATACCTCTTTCTACCTAGTTCTCTGATCTAGTCTAAGATATGTCGTATGTTTTCAGAATGGCCCTGATATACGAATATCCTCCGATAAGCGCAGCTAGGTTGATTTTGAAAGAACAAAAAGCTTTGTGACTCTATATGAAGAAATTCTCTGCATGCGTAAAGATTTCTGGAGTTCCTCCTGTATGCCAAAGAAGTGTACTGGTATCGCTATCTAGTTCACCCGATAGAGCCATCCGCATTAAAGCTAGACCTGCTTTTGCAGTATATACAGGATCGAGAAGTATCGCATCCATTTTTGCATACATCTCAATTGCACTTCTGACTCCATCTGACATTATCCCATAGCCTTCTCCCAAGAACTGATCATCTATCCTAATAGAGGGATTGAAGGTCTCAAAATGTGAAGGATAGGTCTCTATTGTTCTTTGGATAAGGTCTCTAGTTCTCTCCTCAAGTGCTTCAGCTTCTGAAATCACACTGATACCGATAATATCAACATCCAACTCAGCTGCATGGGCGCCTAGAATCAGCCCTGCAAGAGTTCCCCCGGTCCCTGCGGCTACGATAATCTTCTCAGGTTTTGAATCTATCCTCTCAATCTGCTCTTTCAACTCGAACATTGCATTGGCATAGGCAATAGTTCCTGCGGGCATTGCAGCTCCAGCAGGTATGGCATAGGGTGCAAGACCAAAGTCTTGCAGTGTTTCCATAATACTTTCAATCTGATCGTTCATCTCAAGGATATTGGCTTCTGGAAAGTACTTTATTTCTGCTCCATATAGCTTGTCAAGAAGCAGATTTCCTGTTGCTACCTCAGGTTCAGATCCAGCAAGAAGAAGGATGCATCTTAGACCAGTTATTGCTGCGGCTGCTGCAGTCTGTCTACAATGATTGCTTTGAACACCACCAACCGTGACGACTGTATCAGCTCCCTGTACTTTTGCATCACCAATAACGAATTCTAATTTCCTAGTCTTATTTCCACCAAACGATACCCCTGACAAATCATCTCTCTTTATCCAGATATTTTTTAGACTGAGAGAATCACTCAGATTCTTTAAGCGGTGCAACGGTGTTGGAAGGAATGCGAATCGTTCACGTGGCAAGTCATCAAACAATATTATCCCTCAGCACCAGTAAAGAAGGAAATAAGGAACATGAAGATGGCTGTTACAATACCAGCCAACAACGTCTTAGCTCCATAGTTCCACATGCTTTTACCTGACACTTTCCCAAGAAACAACCCTAGCATGAATAGTAGAATCATACACAATCCTATCGCAGTATAGAAAGCAGTGATGTAGTTCAACACCCCAAAGGGTACAAGCATGAGAGGGACAATGATAAATAGTGCAGCCATCGAAGGAGCAAGCCCATCCACAAGTGCAACCACAATGGATGTAACCCTTGTGGCTTTGGCGTACATTGAGTGGGTCATATCACTTAGCATAGCCTTACCAATTTCATCAACTTCACGATCACGCTCTGCACTCTCTGTTAGATAAGAACCGCTAAACCCAGAGATTGCCATTGCTAAGCAAGTTCCTATAGCTGCAAGAGTTGTTGAATTGAAAATTAGATGACTGTTGATAGGAGTAGCAGTCATTGCTATTAATCCACCAAGTATCAGCCCAAGCATCGTAAGTGCACCATCGAATGCATTCATAGCTAGGTATCGTCTAGCAATCTCGACACCTTGCGTGAGCTCAAGTGCACGCATTACTCTATGAACCAGACCATCATTTTCTGGTTCATCTGTTACTAGTTGTTCAAATTGATTATTGTCCTCTTCAGGTTCAGACACAAGTCATCGGGACCCCGTATTCTATCTAAGCCTCGTAGCAAGCTCTATGAATATAAGTTGCATGGTAACCCCCCTTTTAGCCCTCTTCGGAAGAATGATATTGACGTCATCATCCGCTAATGCAGCGAATTTGAATAGGTGCAAACGATGAGTGCATATGACGATCTACTTACTCGAATTAAAGAAATCAGTCTCCTGGGAAGTGCAGCAGGAATTGTCCATTGGGACCTTGAAACTTACATGCCCCCCGGAGGAATCATGCTACGCAGTGAACAGCTCGCCACCCTATCAAAGGTAATCCATAGGATGTCAACTGACCCACAGATGGGTGCTCTTCTTGCCAATGCGGAGAAAGAGAGCAATTCATTGGATGAGATGGGAAGACGGAATCTCTACCTAACAAGAAAAATGTATGATGAGCAAACCAAGCTCCCAGAGAAACTAGTTGCAGAACTTTCCCGCCAACAAGCGATCTCAGTTGAGACTTGGAAGAAAGCAAAGGCCGCTAATGACTGGAAGATGTTCGAACCTGAGCTACAGAAGATAATTGATTTATCAATAGAGAAAGCAGAGATTCTAAAGGATATCAAAGGTACAGCTACTGTCTATGATACTTTAATCGATGATTTTGAGCCCAAGATGAGTGCTGACAATATTTCTCGAGCATTCGCAGAGTTAAGAGATGGACTTGTTCCTTTAACCGAAACCTATTCAGAAAAGACATCAAGGGTCGATAAGTCATTCTTAAAGAAGGAAATACCCATCGATTTGCAAAGAAAGTTGGCTTCAGATTTGAGTGATATTGTGGGATATGATATCTCTTCAGAAAATGCTCGAGGTCGAATTGATGAAGTGGAACATCCATTCACTACAGGTTATTATGATGATGTTCGAATTACTGTGAAATATCATTTGGATAATTTCTCTTCGGCCGTTTTCGCAATTCTGCATGAAGCAGGCCATGCACTCTATGAACTGAACTTCAACCAAGATTGGAAGTTCCAACCTATCGGTTCAGCTGCAGGAATGGGAATTCATGAATCGCAATCAAGATTTGTCGAGAACATGATTGGCAGAAGTCCTGAATTTTGGAAATTCTACTTTCCTCGTCTTAATGAATTAACCAACAATGCGTTCTCAGGTGTAAATGCTGCTAATTTCGTTAGAGCGATAAACACAGTTCAACCTTCTAAGATACGAATTGAAGCGGATGAGGTAACCTATTCACTTCATATCATCATCAGATTCGAAATCGAGCGGGACCTTTTTGCAGGTAAGATTGAAGTTTCAGAACTTCCAGATCTTTGGAATCAAAAGTATGAAGACTATCTAGGCGTAAAGATCATGAACGATACCGAAGGAGTACTCCAAGATACTCATTGGGCAAGTGGATACTTTGGATACTTCCCAAGCTATGCACTAGGAAATGTATACGATGGTCTTTGGTTCGAACAGATGAATAAGGATATGCCAGGATGGACTGATAACCTTGCCAAAGGTGAGATAATTCCAGCAATCAATTGGCATGTAGAGAATATTCACAAATGGGGTGATCTTTACGATCCTGGTGTTTTGGCAAAACGTATCACCGGTAAGGAGCTGACCGCAAAGCCATTCGTAGAATATCTCGAGAATAAATATTCAGCTCTCTTCGATTAGATGCAATGTCTCATGCACACTTCGACTTAGAGGTGTGCATCGATCTTTTGCGTTTCATTTTGATGAATGCTTCTAGCAAGGTTCTTGAATACCATCTCTATATTTGAGCCATCATGTACATTAACAGTCGTAAAGGCTGTGTCGAGGGCTTTTGCAATTTCCTCAAAAGGAGCGATCTCCTTGGATTTCAATCCGGTTGATGAATCAACAACGATGATTATAGGAATCTTCGTCACTATATTACTCTCAATGGATTCTATCAGAGAGGAGATGACACCGAGGGAATCAGGACGCTTTGGATTTCCACA
>JAEORN010000080.1 GCA_016840825.1 Candidatus Thorarchaeota archaeon
ATGACACAATAATGACCACCGATGATGACACATTCGATACATCCACCCACTTCTTGTACTACGCACAAGAGGGAAGGGCTATAGACAATATTTACGTCTATGCTTTTGATGCGCCACCAATCCCAGATTGGATCCTTCCGATGCTAATAGTGCTTGCCGCAGGGATTGTGTTGGGTGTCATCGTTATAATTCGGAGAAAGCGATGAACAATGCTGTTATCGGTGTCTGAATTGAACATTAGTGTTGTGTGAGAGGCACTGAGCCTCTCTCCTCACTCTTTTTTCAAAAATGCAGACATCTTTACCAGCGCTAGTTGGTAAAGAGACAAAGGATATTCTGCTTTCTTGCACTGATTTTGGTAGTTTATCTTATGCAGGGCAACGATGAAATAGAAGCAGCAGTCATTGCATACGGTCACGATGGTCACCAGCAGGAGAGAAAAAGCTCGGATGGTTGTCATAGTCTATGTGATAGTTGGAGCAGTCTATTTCCTCCTCTACCACTATATATTACGACCAGCAGACCCTGACAATCAAGTAGTAATCACCCTATTCTATGTCTTCCTTCCTGCGGTCTTAGCTGCAGGAGCTCTTGTCGCAGAACTAGTTCTCGAGGGGCTTTCTAGGATACTGAAACGCTTCCTAGGGAAGGATGAAGAAATCCAAATCAACAACGAGGGAACCTTCCTCCCCTCTTCTTTTTTATACTGAACATGCATTCTTTCCTAGTTGTAAACGAGCAAACGAGAGATGAATATTGGGCGAGAAGTCTGATTTGTCAGAGGTCGAGCATGTGACGTACACAAAGAAAGAGTTGAAGAAGTACCTGAAAGATCTAGTGAAGAAACAAGACAGATTGACGGCATTCAAATTCGAATATCAATCGGGGCATACGGCTTTTCATACTCGTCTGAAAATAGCAATAACTTCCGAAAGAGTGGAGCATCGGAGAATTCAGAGAGGTATTCCTGTTGATAGTCCTGAAGAAGCGAATGCGACAAAACTGCAACAGATGGACTTCTCCGCTGAGAAGTTATCTGCGTTTGTAAAAGAGCTGATGGACAGCAAGATATGGGACTTGGAGAATTGTACGGAAAGAGCGCTTCCTGATACAGCCTTGCTCACCTTTACTATCAAGGATAATGACAATCTTGTGTTCGAACAGAAGGTCTGGGAGAGCTGCAGAAATGATGATAAGAGGACGAAAGATCTGCTGCGCACCATCGCAGCTATCATTCCGCAGGATTGGACTCCTCCATAACTTCTTGGAAGCCAGCATGAATCGCCAGACATTTTGAATCATAATAGAGGCATCGAGTCCCGTTTGACTGTTCAAACAGTGCTACATGCCTCGAAAGTGACCTCAAAGAAACGAAGATGACATAATTCATTATGTCAGATCCAAATCACTTATTCTCTTCTGGATTTTGCTACGGAGTGACTTTACGCTTGGCGAGTCGTAAATGCTCAAAGCATCAACTAGTGTCTTCCTCGCCGCTTCAATGCTACCTTGTCCTTCTTGAAACTCAGCTCTTAACATCGCATGTTCCATTCGCACTCCTGGAAGATCGTTCTCACGCGTAAACTCTTCAAGGCGGGACATCCATGGTCCAGATGTATCACTATCGCAACCAGTGCCTTGGATACGCATCTCCGTCTTAGCCAAGGCTATGAGGCAAGCTCCCTTGAGAATTCCGAGATTCATTCTATCAATGATTTCAATAGATTGCTCGAGGGACAGAAGAGCGTTCAACGGATTTCCCAGGGCATTCTCGTAGAGACCATTTACATGATAGTATTTAGCTAATTCCCACTCTCGTCCTTCTTTCAATGCTTCTTTCTTGCCTAAGTCCAATTGCTCCGAGGCTTCTCTCTTTTTGCCAAGTAAAATAAGCGATTCTGCTTTTTGCAGATAATTCCAAGTAAAGGCTGACTGAGTCCTGCTAATTGTCGTCTCAACCCAGTTCAAAGCCTCCTCACCGTTTCCAATTGCACAATAAATGCGTGTCAAGTTGACCGATACAGATGGAGATTTTGGTAACGATGCCGAGCAAAAGAGGTTATCAGCCTCAAGCAGGCTCTGAACACCCAAATCATACTCTCCCCGAATATAGGATACTTTTCCCATCTCAAGCAAAGCAGTGGCTATTCCATAAGAATAGCCAATCGATTTTGCAGTCCTATGAGCTTTATCAAAGATATCCCAAGACTCCTTGGCATTGATGTCTTTGGTCAGATTCCCAAGTCTGAGGAGCAGGTCTGTGATACGTACCCGATCGTCATATTCTGTTGCGATTTTCAAACCTTCTTCAAAGGCACGAAATGCCTCTTGAACATTCCCTTCCAAACGGCTGATAGTTCCCTGAATCGTGAGAATTAGAGGTTCAAAACATCTCAGTCGTGCATCGATTTCAAGGAGCTTTCTTGCTTTGTCAAAACTTGATAGAGAAGTTAGGTGGTCTCTGTAATCAGGATTTATCATATTCAAATAATATAGTTCGAGTTCCATCCAATTATCCAAATCCCTAGACATTGCCTCCTCAATGGCAGCAGTCCTGCTCCTATAGTCATCAGTCACTAATGCTCTGACTAATGCGTTATCTCCATGTTTGAGCACAAGTTTCTCTTTTATTTCTGAACTCGCTAAGTTCAAAGCATGAACCGCGGCGAGGTATGTGAGCGTGTCGGGTACATCTTCAGTACAGACTTTCTGGCTAAGCTTGACAACAAAATCGTGATAGTCTATAGCTTCGCGCATAATGGTCTCAAGAGTGTATACTATTCCATGCTCCAGGAAGGGATAATACATGGTAATGGTCCCAATCGGTTCCATTGGTTCCAGAC
>JAEORN010000009.1 GCA_016840825.1 Candidatus Thorarchaeota archaeon
GATGTCCCAGCCACCACTTCTTGCTGAATAGTAGTCGAAACAATGTGAGAATCCCGATGAGTTGATTAGATGAGTTTCTATGATGAATCCGCTTTTTGCAATCGTGTCTAGCCCTTGATTCAGATACTGGAAGCTCAGTTCGTTTTCGGGGATACACAAGGTAGCTAAAGCAATCCAAGGTCCTGAAACCACCTTTCTATAGGAATACAAGAAAGGGCAGCTCTTGAAATAACGAAATGGATCTGCTTCACCTTTTCCTCGCCCTACAAGCACATGGAGCATTCGAATATCTATTTTTGAAAAGGGTGCCCGATAGAATCTCCTTAGAACCATTCGCTTCTGTAGATGCCGAATTTTTTTGGATATCCACTCTTGCGATATCCCAATCGCCTTGGCAGCTTCATTTGCCTGAAGGTTAGGGCTCTCTACTAGTACTTTGACCAATCTTAGTTCAGTTGCATCAAGCGTTATTTCAAATCTACGTACTCTTGCTGAGAAATACTGCATATACTCCTCAAATGAAAGCTGTTGTTGATTTCGTACTCGCTGCGTCAATTCGCGAATGAACGTATTAATACCATTTTCACCAGCAACAGAGTAGAGCCACCTATAAGCGACTGAAGGATGGTAAACGTCGATTTTTGAGATTCTGCTGGGTGGTGAATGTTTCGACCATATTGATTCCCACTCAGATCTAAGAGCAACATCCTTTATCGATTGCCTTGCTAACTCAAATGAGAGATCATCAATACACTGTTCGCAGAGTAGTTCCGTCTTCAGTGAACTCTGAAGACAGACTTTTGTGATGATGGGCTGCAGCAAGTCATTATAGTTTGGCATGTTTGAGTTGACTATGATCGCATCTTTTGTCAGAACTACTGGATCTGTTCCACAGTCAGCTAGGTAGATAGAAGCAGGGAGTTTTGGCTTCTCTAGGCCAAAGTTGTCCTCAAGCCAGTCGCCGATTTTGTCCCATATTCCTGTGGCTTGTCTGTACAAATCATTGCTGAGCCTTTGCATCTACTATCAGCTGCCCCACACTGTATCCTTTCTATAGGTTTTCAAGTTCAGGACAATCCGACCAAGATTCGTTATCTCAACGCAAGTCTTCCTTCCCTGTTGACACCTTGTTATGTATCCTGCAGCATTGAGGTTATTCAGATGTTTGGAGATTGAGCTTGCTCCTAGCTCTACTCTTGTGCCTAAGTCTCGCTGGGAATTTGATGAACCTCCTAGCTCTTCAAGACGTTGTAGAATCTTCTTCTTCGGTTCTGTAAGTAGGACGACTGAGACTGGCTGAACCTCTATAATATCCCCTATTTCTTCCTTATCCGGATCTTGAACGAAGTATACGGGCGAATCGGTAAAGAGCGCGGCAAGATATGCTGCAGCTGTCATCACGCGAGTCCCACATGAGATGTTGTATTCTATGTCATAATTTTCATGTTCTGAAACAATCTGGAGGATTGTGGATAAGACCTCGTGATAGTCCCAAGCTGGGACCTCTCGGGCGATTACAGGGACCATCTTAGTCTGATGCCTTTCTATAATGGCTTGTAAGTCCTCCTCATTCTTCTCAGTATAGATGATTGCTATCTTGTCCGCACCACGTCTTGTGATAACATGCTCAACGAGCTGGTTATGATACAGTCCCAACGTGGCGATATGAAGGCGTTTCTTCAATTCAACCACTTTCAGAACAATCCAGTACACCTGTATAACCTTTCGGATTCCATGGACAGTTTCCATTCTATGTTCAACTTTCGTTCATCCGGGTCAAGTTTCCTCGTTCTGGTTTGTCAGTCTTTGATACAAGGAGGGAGTGATGATTATGACACAATACGTCATCCCTCCAAACGACCCAACCTGGCCATGGGTATCAAAGCCCAAGGCTAAGAAGCCACGCCGATGAATGTGGCGCAATCTATTCTTTAAGGGCGCATGTCTTCACGACACTCAGCGCCCGTCTTTTTTTTTTGGTGTGCTGTTCAAATCTCTTTTAGATCGAATCAATTCCTTTATACTTGCAAACTACTATCGGGTACGAAAAGCGCCTCATTTTCAGTCTTCAGTTCAAAATCATTATCGATTTTAAGTTGCATATGAACAATCACACTCTCAGACAGCCTCAGAAGCCATCCAATGACCGTTTCGTAAGTGTCCTATGATTATATAGTATCAGTTTACAATCTTATCCCTAGGAATTCGCGGGTTGACTATGAGAGAGTTCCTACATCAAAAAGGCATACTCCAAATTCCATGTCGCTCAAACTGCATAAAAACTGCATAAACGATAATCAGTGATATCTATGAAACAGCAAAAATGTATCTGGTTTGCTAGGGGAATTTGTTTCCTCATTCTTTGCTTCTTGGTAATAGGTGCGTTCAGCTCGGTAGCAGCAACAACTTCTAGTTCCACTGCTACTAATAGGGCCATTCCAAATCCCACGGGATTAGCAGTGCCTTCTGAAGATTACCATTCCAATCATAATTTTGTGGTCCCTATTCTAGGTCATCAGTATGTATCTTGGAGCCTGCAGCAGAACAATGGAATTTATGGTGATTTCGAAGTCACTGTTCCGAGTTCTGGTGCCGACCAGATAATCACCTTCTTCATTTGTGACCAAGATAACTATGACCTCTGGGTGGATGGTAAGACAGCATCAGTTTACCATCTCCAGGAGAATGTCGGCACATACTCCTTCCATTTCAGAATTCCTCATGCAGATACTTGGTATTTCGTGTTCAAGAACTATGCACTACTCACTTCAAAGACAATTAATTTTGATCTTTACCGTGATCTCACTCCACCAGCAATCGACATGAATCTGGATGCAGGTGCAA
>JAEORN010000081.1 GCA_016840825.1 Candidatus Thorarchaeota archaeon
AAGCCGATAAAGGTGACAAGAGCTAAGACTGTAGACCTTCTAATTCCAGCCGAAACTGAATTTGTACTTGAAGGGCGAATGTACCTTAGGGAAAGAACCAAAGAAGGCCCGTTCATAGATTTGACTGAAACTGTGGATGTCATCAGGGAAGAACCGATTTTCGAGGTCAAGAAGATAACCCACAGAAAGACTGCCATTTGGCAGGGTCTTCTCCCTGGAAGATCTGAGCATAAGGTCCTCATGGGAATGCCAAGAGAGCCAACGATCTTCAGGAAAATCAAAGAAAGAGGAATTAATGTCCTAGATGTGAATATCACACCTGGTGGGTCCAGCTGGCTGCATGTAGCCATCAAAGTGAAGAAAGAAAATGAAGATGATGGTCTAAAGGCTATTGAAGCAGCGTTTGCAGGACATACGAGTGCCAAGCATGTATGGGTCTATGATGAGGATATAGACATCTACAATGAAGAGGAACGAGAGTGGGCGATGGCTACTAGGTTCCAAGCGGACGATGACCTCTTGATTAAGGACAGAGAGCCAGGGTCAAGTCTTGATCCAAGTGCGGAGCCCAAAACAAAACTCACAACCAAGGTAGGGTTCGATTGTACAAAGCCCATTGTGGTCAAAGAAGGAAAATCCTTCGACAAGGCTGAGTTTCCAACAGTGGATCTTGACAAGTTTCTAGGGTGATAGTAATGGACCTACAACTAACATCTGAAGAGAAAGAGATGCTTGAGGGGAAGCATGGTAGAGCTACCAAGAAAGCTATGGACCTTATCGTGAACTTGGGTGAGATCTATGGTGCAAAACGCTTGATTCCGATCTCAAGTGTTCAGATAGCTGGTGTTTCCTATCACAACCTTGGTGAAGCAGGTCTCGAATACTTGGCAGATATGGCTATTGACGGGAAGGTGAAGGTTCTAACAACGCTCAACCCAGCTGGCATGGACCTTGAAGAGTGGAAAAAACACGGCATAAGTGAGGATTTCGCAGTAAATCAGCAGAGAGTAGTTGATGCTTTCGCAAAGATGGGTGTGATCACTACTTGTACGTGTACACCATATCTCATTGGAAATCTTCCACATTTTGGCGAGCATATAGCGTGGGCTGAATCATCAGCTGTCTGTTTTGCTAACTCGGTGGTTGGAGCTCGTACAAATAGAGAAGGTGGCCCCAGTGCACTGGCGGCTGCACTTACTGGAAGGACTGCTGAGTATGACCTCCACTTGGATGAGAATAGGATTGCGCAGGTGAAGTATGATATCAAAGTGGAGCTGAAGAATACAGACGACTTTGGATTGCTTGGGCAAGTTATCGGAGAACGTACCCGCAAAGCAATCCCCTATATTACAGGCATACCTCATGCAACTACAGAGGAACTGAAATCATTTTGCGCATCTGTGGCAACCTATGGGGGAGTCGCCATCTTTCACATGGAGGGGATTACCCCAAACCGAACAACGATTCCTGAAGTAACAGAAGTTGTCACACAGGATGATTTGGATCAAGCACGAAAGGCATTAGATGACGAAGGTGCAGAAATCGATTTCATCAGTATCGGATGTCCTCATGCCAGTATCAAGGAGATAGCTGAGATTGCGGAGATGCTTGATGGAAAGGAAGTAGTCGAGGGGAAGACTGTATGGATTACGACTGCCCGACCCACCAAGGACTTAGCAAAGAAGATGGGATATTATGATAAGATCGAGAAAGCAGGAGCTTTTCTTGTCAGTGATGCTTGCTGTGCAGTTGCACCACTGAAAGGAAGGTTCAAGGGACTAATGACCGATTCTGCGAAAGCTTGTTTCTATGCTCGTGGCAAGAATGATTTTAGAACGGAAATCCGAACGATAGAGGAATGCATCAAGGAGGCGACATCATGAAGGGTAGGAAGATATTCGGTGGAAAGGTATCAGGAGAGATACTTGCAACTAAGGACGACATTTCCTTCTATGGTGGATGCGACCCCGAAACAGGAGTCATTGTCGAAAAAGGACACGAACTTGAAGGTCAATCAGTATCTGGAAAAGTACTCGTTTTTCCAACTGGCAAGGGCTCTACTGTGGGTTCCTATGTCTTGTATGCATTAAGTAAGGCAGGAAAAGCACCACTTGCGATAGTCAACAAATCAACAGACCCAATCGTTGCTGTAGGATGCATAATCTCAGATATTCCTGCTGTCGACCAAGTCGATATCGGACAACTAAAGACCGGAGAAAAAGTTGAGATAGACGCCGATAATGGCGTCATATCAATAGTCTAGAACCTTGAAACTTGTGGCTCAAAGTCATCAGCAGTAAAGGCGGCTTCACCTTCTGGTGCAATCTCACCTCGTTCTCTGAGAACTTGTCTTGCCAATAGGAAGTAGATCAATGCAAGTGCCTTTCGACCACGATTATTGCTAGGAATAACTAGGTCGACATTGGTTGTGACATTGTCTGTATCGCAGAGAGCTATCACTGGAACGCCAATTCTACCAGCCTCTGAAAGTGCTTGTTGGTCAGTTCGAGGGTCTGTAAGAATTACGAGCTCAGGCTCTATGTATACTCTGGGACCTGCAATATTTGGATTCGTTAGTGTTCCTGGGACGAATCTGTCAGTAAAGGCATGCGATCCAATATATCCAGCAAAAGCTTGGACAGGACGCTTACCATAGACACGACCAGAGATTACTACAATCTTGTCAGGGTCAATCCTTGAAATGAACTTTGCAGCAGTTCTGATTCGATCGTCAGTCTTCCTAACATCTAACACATACAAACCAATTGGTCTTTGTCTGTACACAAATGGTTCCATGTCCTGAGTCTTAACCTGTGTACCGATATGACAACCGGCAGCTAGGTATTTGTCCATGGGTGCAAGTAGTTCTACTTCTGAAATTTCACCTTCACCGATCAATGTTTAGCCTCCGAACCATCTGCAGTAGCAAATGCCATGAAATTATCAATAATATCAATATGCGACAAGAGCATCCTGCGACAACAATATCTATTGAAGCCCAATCTATCAAGGACAACTGCAGGGTCCTCACCCTGCCGCACCTCGCGTTTGAACTGCTCATATTTATCAGCAACTACTTTGCCACACGTGAAACAGCGTACTGGTACTATCATCTTATTGTCGCCTACCTGTATGATTTCTGATAGCGTGATCGTGCTGAAGGCCCACCGAACTTCTTAGGTTCAGTACGTCGCGGATCACCAACGATCATGGTTCTATCGTGTTCAACCATCCTTGATCGTGCCTCAAAGTCTTGGCTCATCTTGACTAGGCCTGTAGCTACAGCCATCCTGACTGCATCCGCTTGACTCATGAAGCCACCTCCACGGACTCTCACTGCAATGTCATAGCGCTTCCAACCCTCACCAAAGATAATCAATGGTTCCATGATTCGCATCTTAGCAACCTCTGGGTGAAGAACCTCCAAAGGTTGACCGTTGACTCGAATCCTGCCTGCACCATTCTTGATTGTTGCCTTGGCTAGAGAGGTCTTACGTTTACCAGTTGTAACAACAACACGCATCTCATGCCACCTCCGGGTTTCTCCAACCAAGTTCATGGCTGAGATCACCAACTGTGATGAATTTCCTTGTAAGACTTCGGTATCGTGAGTCTTCCAGCACTATCTTCTCCTTGTCTTCATATTCTTGTGGAACGCCAATGAATAAACGAATGCGTTTCAAAGCCTCTTTACCTCTCGGTCTGGGCCATGGCAGCATCCCACGAATCATCTTGCGCACCATTCTATCAGGACGTCGTTGATGGAAAGGTCCTCTCCTTGGATTTGATGAGGTCCTGATGTTCGCCTTTTCTTTCCATGCATCAATTACTGTACGCCGGTCACCAGTGATAATTGCCTTCTCAATATTTACGACTACGATGTTATCACCAAGTAAGGCTGCTTTTGCAACCTTGGCGCCTAGCCTGCCGACGACTATGTCCTCCGCATCGAAGATCTTTATCGTTTGTTCGCTCATCTAGACCACCTACGTAATAATTACAACGCCCTTTCCTTTCGGTTCTTTTGAAAGGAGCTCGTTAATCGATATTAATGAACCACCTGCACCGACAATCACAGACCTAGCACTGGCTGACGCATTAAGCGCAGCTACAGTGACCTTGTGTGGTAGACTACCAGAACCTAGTACTTTACCAGGTACAATGACGATATCGCCATCATGTGTATGACGACCAATCTTCCCCACATTGACTGTGGGACGCTTTCTGGCAGGTCGGGACAAGAGTTCAGCTACTCTTTTCCATATTCCTACGTCATGTTTTGTTGACGTTTTTCTAAGCGCGTTAATCAATGCGCGCGTATTAGGGTCAGTTGCTCCAGACTGTACCATTTTTGGCTCCCTCAGAGTGAATTTGCGAAATCAAGAGCCACCTGTATTCGCTCCTTGAGAAGCTCGGCTGATTTTACTACGATCTCCTCAGGAGGAAGTGAACCTGTAGATTCGACCTTGAACAGATAACTATCGGGTTTCGAATCTATCGTAATGGCTCCGGGTTCACACTCTTCGACACATGCTTCACACAGAGAACAATCGAGTGTGTTCTGTGTAGCAATTGTGTCTCCATCGAGCCTCAGAATCTTCTTTGGACAGACCTCAACACAGTCACCGCACTGTGTACATTTTGATTTGTCAACAGTGACTACTGGCACGTATTTGTAGGCTACAGTCGCAACTGGTTGGAACTTGGCATTCTCAACACCTCTTCCAAGTCGTGCGTAGGCCTCAATGATAACGCGCTGGTTTGGTGCCAGCTTAACGAGAGGAATGTCTCCTGAGGCGGGAACTACCTTTGGGTCTTGAGAGGATAGATCACGAGAATATACCATGATTTCTTCGTCTCCTGCCTCTTTTTCAAGGGTCAATGTGCATTGACATAGACTACATCCTTTCCCTTCGCAATCACACTCATCGGGTAAGTTATAATCCTCGAGCATGGTTGTTAGTGGAATAAGTCCTAGCCGATGCGCCAGCATCTCATCATACATGACACTGGTATTCTCTAGTACTAGAACCTCGTCGATGCACATGGCTGGTAAACGCGTTAGCATTGTCCTGCGTAGTGCATTTGCGAAGGATACATCGACACCCTCCAAAAGGAAATGGATGTCGCGTTCGTTCTTATGGAGAATTGTGATTTCCATCTTCTCACCTGACCATGATGGTAGTTACACCCAAAAGACACTGTTCCCGGACGGACTCGCTAAGTGATTATGCATTCAGTTAGCTCAGTCGCCCGTGTCCTGGGTAACTTGTCCACATTTTTGTTTGTATAAAAGAGTTAGGGTCTGTCCCGAGAATTATCTAGGCTGCTATTTGGACCATCTCTCGGAGTCCAGAAACGATCATCTTGTATCCGTTCAGTCGTTCCTTAGGGTCAATAGCTACCATTCCATAGGTGGGTATGCCTAGAAGATCCTGAACAGAGTCAGGTTTCATTGCACCTGGAAGATCCTGTTTGTTTGCAACGGCTATAAGATCCACATTTTGGAGCTGCTCCTTATACTTGTGAAGCAATTGTCGTGTCTTCAGAACAGCTTTTGGTGTGCTCTCAGTTACTACGACTACAAGCTTACTACCTCTCAAAAGATCAGGCCACATGAACTCAAAATGAGTCTGTCCACCCATCTCAACAAGTGAGATTTTTGTGGTGTCATCAAGTGTTATAGTTCCACAGTCCATACCTGGAGTTGGTCTGTAATTTGTTTCTAGTTTCTTGGTTCTATCAGTCAGCAGTTTGATGAGTGTTGACTTACCTGCGTAGCCTGAACCCATGAGTGCGACTTTGACATACTGGGTCATGAGAGTTAGCTCCTCAAATCCTATAGAACCGTTGTAGTGTCGGAATTTTACTAGTTGTATTTCCTGCGTAACACTAACTTGATGTTATGATTTCGCCTCAAAAAGACCTACATAAACGGTACTAAATGTGCCTTTAATTGGCGGTTTCTGGGTACTTTTTATACAAAGGACAGACCACGAATCTATGGAGTTATTTTCCTTTCAGAGGGGTGAAAGAATTGAGGGCAGGAAGTTCAGCTGAGTTCATTCGACTCATTGAAGGTTGTACGATTACAGAGCCTCGAATATCTGGAAATATGGCCGTTTCGGGTCTAATTGATACAAATGCTGAGCTTCAGCGTGAGCTTCTGTCTTTTGATCTAGCTTTGGATCTGCAGAAACTCACGGTAGACGAGACTGGAAATGTACCCAGTCTCGTCTTCAATACAGATCAGCCAATAATAGTACGTGCAGGAGAAGCAGTACTGGGTGGTGGAAAACAGGATCGTGTTGTACGAGAGAGCATGATTGTAGATGGGAGAAGAAATGTGGATGTCTACTGCATTGAAGCAGGAAGATGGACACCATCGAATCAACAGTGGATTCATGTTGATGTTCCAGTATCTCTTAGAAAGCAAATTCTCAATGGCGCAAATCAGAATCAAGTATGGGGCCATGTCGCAGAGCTACTAAGTATGTGGGATATATCATCCACAACGGGAGCATTAGGAGCTGTATACGATGCTCTTAGGGGACAATTCAATATGCGCGCTTCCAAGTTTGGCAGATGGAACAAACAAATTGGGATGATAGTTACGATTGATGGTCGAGTAAAAGGAGTCGAGATATTCGGAGATGTTATGAGCTTCGGTAGGGAGAGTATGAACATTCTTTCTGATGCCTATGTTCCAAATGCGATACAAAAATCAGAAGGTGCTTTGACTGCAATCTCAGTTAGGAAAGCAATTGATTCTCTCTTTGAAGAGTTACAAACCAATTCAAGATGTGTTGAGATTGTGAAACATCACGGTAAGCTCGCCTATGCGAGCGCCATCTGATAGGAATCCCTGTAAAAGAGGCCTCAGTGGATGGGTTTAAAGGAGTAATAGACGGATAGAAGTCCTTAACAGGATGGTAAATCCGGCTTATCGGGAGCTAATAGAATGTCCTCTGAATGTTCGATCAAAGTAGTTATTGCAGAGGGCGCTATCTCCCAGATCAATGACATACTTCAGGAGTACAAGAGACCTCTAATTGTAAGTGATGTAGTGATTTTTGATAAATACGGACCTTTGATAGAGGATCTTGTGGATGCGGATGTAATATGGTCCATCTCGCCGAGTCATAAGAAAGGCCTAGTTTCTAGCTTCCCAGATGTCGATGTGATTATTGGCTTTGGTGGAGGAAAAAGTATCGATTTGGCAAAGATATTCGCTGATGAGGCTGGCTTAGATTGGATCTCAGTCCCCACTGCAGCATCTCACGATGGAATCGCAAGTGATGTTGCATCGATTATGCATAATAGCTACAGATACTCAGCTAAATGCAAGCAGCCCAAGGTGATACTTGCCGATCTTAGTATAATGGCAACAGCTCCTGGAATCTTAACAAAGTCAGGTATCGGTGACATCATCTCAAAGACTTCGAGCCTTGCAGAATGGCGATTAGCACATGATACTGTTGGTGAGCCTTTGGATAAGGATGTATATGATATCGTGAGCAAATCGCTGAAATCCGTGCTAAAGAGTGACAAGCTTGAAACCTTGGTTAGGTCGGTCATCGATACAGGGAATGCTATGACTGCGTTCGGTAGCTCTAGGCCATGTTCGGGAACTGAACATGCTATTTCTCATGCAATGGACCGACGAATGCAAAGCCTCCATGGGATACAAGTTGCATTTGCCACACCACTGAGCCTGTTCTTCCTTGAAAGAGCAGGGTATGCGGACCATTCTTCGAAGGCTATCAGAGATTTCATTCGAAAACATGGGATTCCCGTAACCCTGGGAGAACTTGATATGACTACGGAAATCTTTCTGGATGATATTCATCATGCATTGAAAATCATGGAAAAGAGAGAGCGCTACTCTGTTCTGAAACACTGTAATGCCACGGATAGTGACATTCTAGATGTCATATCTGAGCTAGGTTACCAATAGGTGCAGTTCGACAGTTTTAAAAGATGATAGACGGAGGCGCGAAGGGAATAACTGAATTGTTGTTTAATCCGTATTCATTTCGATGAATATCTGGATACCAATGAAGTACGAACTGAGGTAGACAGTAATGCCAAAACCAAGTTTTGTAGACTGGGAAGCCACTGAAGAGCTTCAAAAGAAAGCCCTTGAGGCCCTAGAGATTGCTAAGGACACTGGCAGAATCAAGAAGGGAATCAATGAGGCAACAAAGAGTATTGAAAGAGGAATCGCTCGTCTTGTAGTAATTGCTGAGGATGTTGAGCCACCTGAGATCACAATGTACATGCCTGGTCTTTGTGATGATAAGAAAGCTACCTACATCTATGTACCAAGCAAGAAGGACCTTGGAAATGCTGCTGGTATTGAACGTCCCACCGCAGCTGTTGCTATAGTTGTTGAAGGCAAAGCCAAGGATCTTGTTACCGACATAGTAGACAAGATTGCTGGGCTACGGAAATAACCGTTAGGTGATTGATGAAGATGAGCGGTGAAGAAGAAACACCTTCAATTCCTGCCGAAGTCATTCAGCTACTGGGACGTACAGGAGTGACTGGGGAAATTACACAGGTACGAGTTAAGATCCTCGATGGTAGAGATAAAGGTCGAGTCCTCACACGCAACGTCAAAGGACCCGTTAGGATGGGAGACATCCTGATCCTACGTGAAACTGAGCGTGAGGCTCGCAAGATGAGGAGGCGCTAATCAATGGTTGGAACGCAGAAGTGCTCTTTCTGTGGAAAGGACATTGAGCCAGGAACTGGTTCTGCATTCGTTCAAACTAAGGATGGCGCTGTATTCTGGTTTTGCTCGAACAAGTGTAAGGTAAATCGCATGAAAAGGAAGATGAAGCCTAGAGAAACGAAATGGACAGCCGGCTACGAGAAAGGCGGCAAGCCAGGTCGTTGATCTAAGAACAAATACCTGGTGGCACTAAGTGCCACCATGTGATTCTATTATTGTTTTTCAACTTCTTCGATAATGAAGTCGAAGATTGTCTTTGCGAGAGCTTGTATCTGGTCAGATGAGATTCCATCAGCGTCTTTTCCAAGCAGATCTGTCAATTTCTCAAGTATCCTGTCAGAAGTATTACCCTTTGCAATAGCATTCTTGACAGTTTCACGGATTTCCATCGTGTAATCCACATCACCTGAGATGTATCTGGCTATGTAGGCTTCAGCCTTCTCTTGAGCGTCGGGTGATTGAGAAAGACCTCCATGAGTAGTCCAAAGAGCAATTTCATTGGTTGCAGTTTCAGGAGCATCAGAGGCATGAGCGATATTGATCCCTGCCCAGATACCATATTTGCCCCGAACAGAATCTGGCTCAGCTTTCTGAACAAAGGTAGCTCCAAGGGTATCGCGAATAGTCTGGATTGCATTATCGGCCTCAAAAATGATAGTGAGTACTGGTGCTGATGAGATGAAGTCCACTAGCCATGGAAAGAATGGCTTATCCTTATGGATATCATAGTGCATTTTTGCTAGCGATTCTGAAACCTTCATCTCCTTGAAGGCTTTGACCTTGAGACCCTGATCAAGTAATGCTTTCAAAGCAAGAGCACTAACTCTTCTTCGAACGGTTCCATCAGGTTTGATTATTACGAATGACTGTTCCACTGTTTTCACCAATCGACTGCTATGACACTGAATATGTAGTGCCTATACAGAGGCTTGAGCCTTACATTTGTTATTTGAGGATTGTGACAGCTCCACAAACGACAGTTTCATATGCTATCATAGGTTGCGGGGCATTAATTTCCTGTGAGGTGCTGGGTCTTGACACAATCATCAAAGCTTCGTTCTCCAATCGTAACAGTCCTTGGACATATCGACCATGGAAAGACATCCTTGTTAGATAGGATGAGGGGAACAGGTGTTCAAGAACGGGAAGTGGCAGGTATCACCCAGCATATCGGAGCCTCTTTTTTCCCTACTGAAACTATCAATTCAATCTGTGGAGACCTTCTCAAATCAATAAATGTCCAATTGGAGATAGATGGTCTCTTGTTCATTGATACGCCAGGACATGAAGCCTATCTGAATCTCAGAAGAAGAGGCGGAGCAATAGCAGACATCGCCATCCTTGTCATCGATATCAATGAGGGGGCACTCACTCAGACCTATGAATCACTTAAGATTCTCAGATCAGGCAAGACGCCCTTTCTCATCGCAGCGAATAAGATGGACAAGATACCGGGATGGAAAGCAAAACCTGGTATGACCTTGGCGCAAGCTATCAAAGCGCAGCCAGTATCTGTTCAGGGAGAACTTGACAGGAGAATCTACGAGATCGTTGGTTCGCTTTCAGCGAATGACATCGGCTCAGAGAGATATGACAGAGTGACGGACTTCAGGAAGAATGTAGCTATAGTCCCAACGAGTGCGAAGACAGGAGAAGGGATTCCTGAGCTCCTGATGGTACTATCAGGATTGACACAGCAGTTCATGAAAGAGAGATTGAAGGTGACCACAGGACCTGCAAAAGGTGCCGTTCTTGAGATACGAGAAGAAACTGGTCTTGGACTTACACTGGATACAATCATCTATGACGGGATTCTAAAGAAAACAGATACCATTGTCGTTGGTGGGTTGGACAAGGTCATTGTTGCAAAGATTAGGACGCTTCTGCAACCAAAGCCCCTCGATGAGATTAGGGACCCGAAAGAGAAGTTTACGCCAGTGTCAGAGGTCCACGCAGCAGCAGGCGTAAAGATTGTAGCTCCTGATATCGAGGGAGCTGTAGCTGGAGCTCCTGTGTATGCTGTTTCGGATCCAGAGAAGCTCGAAGAGATCAAGAAAAAGGTTCGAGATGAAGTAAAATCCATCAGGATTCAGACTGACAAATCCGGAATTGTTCTGAAGACCGATACCCTTGGCTCACTGGAAGCTGTATCACAGTTCCTACAGGAACGAAAGGTCCCTATTAGAAGCGCAGATGTAGGTCCTATCGTGAAGCGAGACGTCATCGAGGCGACTGCATCTGGTGATGAAGACCCGTTGAATGCAGTGATACTGGGATTCAACGTCAAGTATGCACCAGATATCGATGAGCTTGCTGCAGAGTATGGTGTTGAGGTGTTCTTGAACGAAGTCATCTACCGTCTATATGACGAGTATAACGCATGGATCATGGTCAAACGCGAGCAGGCGAAAGCGGAATCACTTAGTAGTATCGTTCGACCTGGTAAGATTGAGATAATCCCTCAATACATCTTCAGACACAGTAAGCCTGCTGTGGTTGGAGTACGAGTCCACGGTATCATAAAGCCCAAGATAGGATTGATGAATGCAGAAGGGAAACGTGTTGGGACAGTCATGCAGATTCAGGATAGATCTGTCAATATTGATGAAGCTACTACAGGCATGGAAGTCGCACTTTCCATTCGTGGACCCACCGTGGGTAGACAGATAGGTGAAGATGAAACACTCTATGTGGATATACCCGACTCTCAGGTGCTAGCAATTCGTCAGAAGTTCATGGAGGATCTGACCCAGCCAGAGCTCGACGTCTATGAGGAAATTGTCCAGATAAAACGTGGAGCAGGACGATTTGTCTAGAGTCTTAGGCAATTGACAATGTTTTTAGGTGATTCTATAGAGAATCCAAGATGCAGCGGGAAGGACGGGCCGTTTGCCGCGGCTTTAACCACATGGCAATAGTGGCGTCAGTAACACAGCGGAGGCTGAAACCCGACCCTGATGAGTTTCAGTGCGGGACGTTGACGAGGAGTCTCTGAAGTCTTGCACGGACAAAGGTGCATTCGTAGGAATGCTCTGATTGTCTTAAATTGACGAAATGGGTCAGGCCCTGGCGGGAACAGCCCTAAGGCTAGGTGTGGGAGCCTCAGAGGTAGCTGCTTTGAGAAACGCATTGTCCATGCTCCTCAGGAAAAGGACAGTCGATGCACCGTGGGCCGCTGCACCTTTCTTCTTCTTTGTTTTGCTTATCTCAATCAAGAAGTCCTTCAATCATTCAAAGATTCCATAAACTATATTTATGCATTTAGAGAGTTCATAGTGCTTATTATTATTGTCTAAACTATATGGTGCTTCAGAGTCATTATATAGTATCCTGAGAGAAAAAAACCAGTGATAAATCAATGAATCGAGGATTTAGCATATTTCTCATATCATTTGCTCTATTAGGTGCAGGAATTCTATTCCAACCTGTAGCTGCACATGGATCGGATGATGGAGGAATGACCGATACAGTTCCAACGATGCCAGGTATGCCGGATATGGCAGATATGGGTCATATGCCGGGACATATGATGGATGACGAAGCGATTTGGTTGACCACAGATACCCTTACGATTATGGCAGTGAAAGAGATGCCTGCTTTTCATTTCTGGTATACTCAGGACGATAATGGCGCGATGGCACGTTTCATGGTATCCTACAGTCTAATCGCTGAATTCGAAGACATGAATGGTGATAATGCATTTCAATTCAATGAGTCAATTGATTTTGCACCACTTTCAGCATATGAATGGACAGTACAGAGTGGAAGCGTTGAAGATTCAAATGGTACGACAACTGAAATCTGGCTTAAGTACTCCAAAGGTGGATTGAGTGATGAGGATTCACATCATCACATGATGCCTGGCGGACCAGAGATGATGCATGGACCCTATATCTATGATGAAGGAGCGAATTATGAGAGATTCGAGGATGTCACAATCCAGATTTGGGCACATCTATATCTAAGTGACTACGAGGATCATATTACAGATTCAAATGGGCTCCAAACGAATTATTCCATTGCTGGAGGGACTGAGCTGAAGGTAGACATAGAAATCGGAAATTTTCCCTTTAGCACAAACACCTCTCAAGTTTCGATACAGACCATGTTAAATGAGAATATGGCTGAAGGCTATATGGGAAACGCTGGCCATATGTTCATGACCCATGAACGATTCCATAATTTCAATGGAACATCAATGATGAACTGGACCACTCCGTCAGGCAATGAAACACTATTTCATGGGATTGGAGATAATCACATGCAGCAGATCGATTTTATCGACATAGAATCGAATTTGACACAGGGATTCTATAGATGGATAGACCAAGCAGTGATTACATGGCCAGGAGGTATAACTGAGGGTGTCAATGTCACCACCTCATATGTTCCCACAGGAATGGGACTAGCTGTCTTTTTCGCATATCCCAATTTCGATAATGGTTCAATAGTACATGATCCGTCAATTGGTCTACTAGAAGGAAATAGCCCAGTTCTACAGATTCCTCTCGATACAAGTCTAACAATTGGATTTTTGGCTACAATTGTCATCATATCGATAATTGCAATAGTGACAATTAGAAAGAGGTAGAGAGATCTTTCTCTACCCCTCTTTTTTATGTAGAGTTTCTTTACTCAATGAGATGGACCATGTTTTCACGTCCTTCACGGAATCTTTGAATTACACCTCTTTCTTCTAGATTTCCGAGAAGCAAGCTCACCTTTGATTCAGAGATTGGTAGACTTCGATAGAGTTCTTTCTGAGAACAAGATCCACCTTTCTCTCGAACAATATCTAGAATCTCCTCTTCCTCAGAAGTTATTCCAAGATATTCAACCCTCCTGGACTTCTTGATACGGCTGGCTATTCTTGGCCAAAAGAATGTCAGGATTGATCCTATTCCAATTCCAATTACTAAGAAGAGTAGGACAAGTAAGGGAGAGAGAGCTTCTGGTATTGATTCTACATAATCAACTTGGTATCGTATGATGTATGCACGTTCTTGACCAGGTTGAAGTATATTCGCATTCCAGACAAAGATAAGCGATTTGCCGTTTGTATAATTACTATCTGAATTGGGAAAGATAGGTACTAATGATTCATCAGAAAGAGAAGCATACTCTGGAAGAATAGCTGTAAAGGTAAAATTCGCTATTGTGACATGGGGACGCATATAGTAGACTAGACTACCTTCCATAGATTCACCATCAGTTGCTATTTCAAGTGGTGATTGAATATCCTCTGAAATGACCTCGATATCTAGCTTTCCCGAAAAGCCTGATTCGAGGTTTTCAGAGAGCGTGATGAGTATCATGGAGTGTCGTTCCATTCGAGATATCGTTGCTAGAACTGCATCTCCATTGAAGTTTACAGAAATTATGCGTAAATCTAGTGACTCAATCCTATAACTGATTTCACTTGTAGCAGTATCACCTTGGTTTGTAACTATGCCATGAATATAGATAGAAGTCGATCCATTAGTGTTCATTCTTGCTGTAATTGAGAGTGGACTAATGATCAATTCCGGAGTTATTGTGCTGTCTGTTTGGGCATCGACTCCTATTGTCGATGGGAGAGTAAGGATAATAATTAGCACAGCAAAATAGATTCTCAACAAACTTTGTCACCGTTTCTTTCCAAATCTCCTTCTTTCTGATCTATTGTGAAGAAGACTACTAATAGAGCTAAGTTTTTCTAACTTGGATCGTGCTTAACTATAGTGTATTAGGATATATGTCTGTGGATATTGCCATTCATACTATTTCGTTGACGCAGACCGAATCATCTCGACATAATCACTCATGGGTATATCCCATTGTTTAGTATCTTGATTATATGTTGAAAGAAGATGGAGATGTCCCTTGTGAGTTCCATAGAGGATAGTCTGGATGAAGAACTCGTCTGCATACTGCTTAAGCTTGTCAATCCCTTGGAAGAAATAGTTCGTATCACTCGATGGAATAGATAGCGTTACGAAATAGTGGTTCCTTGTTTCCATTGAGAATACAATAAAGAAAGGCAATTTGTGTAGAGCGCAGAGAATTTCTTGAGCGTGCTCACGTGATTTGAAGACGAGTCCAATAGATGAGCACTCCTTGAAAGGCATGAATGAGGGTTTGTACCCCCTGATTATACCGGTATCCTCTAAGTTCTTGATGCGTTTATGCACTTGAGGTTGTGACATATCGAGGATATCGCTCAATTCTTTCAATGTTATCTCTGCATTTTCAACCATATTCATGATGATTTGGATGTCCTTGAAGTCAAAGCTTACTACTTGCGGGAACTCTTCGAAACCTAAATCGATTCGTTCGCAATCATCCACTACTTTCCCGATCTGTGTATACCACTTTTCCCAAGTCCAATCGCTTTCAGGAAGAAAAGCTTCCACACTAGCGCCTTTTCTCTTGTAGTCCACAAGGTCGAACTCATAGCAGGCTTCGATCAGTCCCGATTCCCTCATTTCTTGGGTCAATCGAGCGATCATATGAGAACCGGCTATGGGGAACATGGAATATACGATGACGCCATCGAATTTCCCGTAGGTTGATGCATAATGATAGAAGATAGGAATCCTATCTAGGACTTCCTTCAATTCATTCTCTTTTGCGGGTACAGAACGAAGTAATAGTACCTTCTCAGCAAGTCCAAGCTTTCGTTCATATGTCTGTATTATGGGAGAATGAAGTATCTTCTTCTCTCGTAGACGGTTCAATCTATATCTGACGGTTCTGTCTGGGATATCTAAAATCTTACCCAAATCACGGGTCGAGGTCTTTGCGCCTTCTGATTCCAGCTTCTTCAAGATCTGTACATCGATATCATTTAAGGGCAAAGCTATCTCCAGTCTGTTCCACCTTCTTCTATCTCTACTATGCTCAAATTGGAGAAGTGGTATATAAAACTTGCCAAAAATACACTAAAAATGCTTGCGTTGGGCACTATATTTATATACAAACTTGCCCAAAATTTCATTGTGGTTAATAATTGGCAACACAACCTTCGTTACGCTGCCAAATATTCCTCCTACGATAGAACTGGATAAGAAGCAGGCACTGAACCAGTGACCCCTGAAAGATCTGCTCGGACCTGCTCTCGTTTACCTAGTAGGAAGGGTGTGTTGCCAAGACACCACTCTAACATCGAGTGTGTAAAAACGATGCAAACACTAGCAACAGAACATGAATCAAGAATTGGACAGATTGTTGAGTCAATCAAGGCACAGGTGCGAAAGAGAACAGCCCGCATGTTGGAATATGATGAAGGGGCTAGGTACCAGAGATGCGAGATTGCATCTGCTCAAGCACTGAAAGAACTTGAGGCTCTCAAATCTGGCGTAAGATCTGAAAACTACAGAAGCAGCTTCATTCGATAGAACCCGCTAAGGGTGATATCGTAGGAGCTGCGGGCTTCTTTTTGTCAAGTACTATCTCAGCAGCGAAATGCCTATCTGAGCACCATTTAGAACTACTAGTTGTGATACCTTAGAGTCGTGTCACAATGTTTATGAGAGAATTGTGTCACGAACGCTTCACTTGTGCTGAGGTATCCTAGCCTGGCTGCTTCCGTTTTCGAACGGTTGCAAGGCAATAGGGAGCTGGATTGCTAATCCAGTGTCGCAAGACTCGAGAGTTCAAATCTCTCTCTCAGCGCCACTTCTTCTTATCTTTCTATTGTAACTTGAGTGGTCTATTCATATCGTACTATCAAGGTAATGAAAGCCTGTACATATCCTTTTGCAGCATACCCTTCTGCTGGAGCGAACTTGATTCCCCAGAGATGAGTACCAGTGGTTTGAAATGCAAAAAAGCCTCCACCTATTGTCGTCCTATCGGGTACCACTGAAGGATAGTTGCTTTTCCGTATCTCATCCTTCTGGGTCTCATTCAGACCAGTGAACTCCTCATATGTAGTAGTGTTTGTGAAGATCGTCAACATATCCATTTGCTCGGAACTCCCATCCCAGTCTAAGACCTCGACCTGTAATTGATACATACAATGAACATCCCACGGCGAAATGGGTAATGTTACTTCATCGAATCTCCAGACACCCACTGTCAGGCTTTCACCTCCTTCAGGGCTTTGATACAGTGTGTAGGTATGAGTGTCAATAATGGTCTGAGCGATCATTGGACCTAGAAAGGGCAGTAATACTATTGTAAGAACAACCAGACCGACTGCTAGCTTCGCGATTGTTGTCCTCCGTTTGTCTTTGGGACCGCTAACAATAGTTTTCGTTTCGAACGCATCACCCTTCAAGAAACCAATCCTCCCGTCGATAGATATTACTCATATTCCGAAGTATAAATAGCTTCATCCCTCAATACCACTCTCCTTTTTGGCAAAAACCTAAATCCTCTCATGAGGTGCTATGAGTATGCAGATCTTTGAGCTTGTGGGAGTAATAGTATTCTTCGCTGCAATATTGCTATGTGCAGCCTTCTCATCCGGAGGGAGAACATCTGGTAGAGTGAAGGTATCACGACCAGATGAAAAGACTGTTGATGGCTTTGGTGGTACGAGAGGGTATGATTATTCATATTCTGGTCAATCCTCTTGGGGGGGTGACAAGCCATTCCCAGTGGGACTTAGACAGGAGCGCGAGAAGACCGATACGCACATGGCATACAAGCACGATGAAGATGATAATTAGATACGAATAGATGATCGAGAGTGTGATTTTTACTATCTTAGATTGCGAACCTTCATTACCCTTTAGATTCATTCTATCATGAGGATATGTAAATGTATGAACTGCTAGCTATTGTCATTGGAGCGGGATTTCTGCTGCTATGTCTATATTTTTCATTGGGAAAGAGAACATCTTCAGGTGGAGTTTCGATAACAAGACCTGAGGAGAGCACCGTTGATGGCTTTGGAGCGTCAAGGGGCTCTGACTTTTCATATTCAGGTACTTCCCCCTTCTCAACACAACCAGGAGTACCGGTCAGTTTGAAAGAGAATCAACATGAAGCTGACACACTCAAAGAATATGCTCATGATACTGACAACGATTGGTGAAGCATCTAGATAGATGAATTATAGCACTTGGAATAGGATGTGGGTGATGCACGAGGTTCGGACTTACAGTCTTATAGGATATGTTATCCTATGATGAGCCGCGAGTCACAGAACGGACAAAGAACTACTTTCTCATCGACTGGCTTCGCATTGGACATCTCAAATGCTTCTTTGCAGTTAGGACAACGATACCAATCGATTCCATCTATTGGCTCAGCTCTGCTTGCTCGTAATCGCATCTCTTGGAAAATTCGAGCGTCTTGATTCAAGTCTGTCTGTCCAAGGGGTCTGCCACATGCCCATGCACATACTATATACATTCCAAAACATGCCATTGGGATAATAGTCATAACTAGGAGTATGGAGTAGATTTCTGTGTCAATAAGAGGAAAAGCGACTGTAAAATAAATACTGACCATGATAATGATTACTCCAATCAAAGCGAGGGCCCACTTGCCATAGCTTGTGGGAGTTCTGGTAGGTTCATCATATTGATCGTAGCTTCTATCTTCCATTTACACCCACTTCCATATTCGGAATCTCTCAAATCTCTGGACCTAGGTAATTGCACGAGTGCAAATGAACATACTGCACTGACTGGTTTGATATTATCTGATAGGAGAGAACTGGATGCATGCATTGAGGTTTTCTATATGACTTTCTAGACTAACCCAGTTTTTTGCCTGAATGCTTCACGTCGTGTGAGGATTCGTCTATACCATAAGACAAAGGCGAGTGTGAGGGGAATTACTAGTAATAATAGAATTGGAGTGACATCAAGGGGTAGGGCAAAGAGCAGAAGAGAACCCGGAGAACCAATCAATACTAGACACAAAATGACCAGAAAGGTCCTTGATCTATGATTCTCATCATGTGTTTTACTAGTATCTGCTTCCAAGCATCTGTCACCTAATGGATAGCCTTCAGATTTATAGTGATAAAGGATGTCCAAGAGGCATAATGCAACTCGGGTAACTGTCTAGGTGGTTCTAATCATAGCTTTCTATATATCTAGAGAAAGAAGTTGATAAGGAGCCCTATCAGTCCAAGTAGTACAAAGACCGCTGTACCATGTTCAACAGAACACATCTTTCTCGTACCGGCATTCGTTCCCAACCCACCTAGATAGGATTTCCATAGCATACCAACTAGTGCAATAGGTAGGGTGATTGCGAATTGATACGTTGTCATCTCACCAGTATATTGTTCTAATTGCATGAGTGCTAGCTCAAGATTTGCTGTGTCTATTATAGTCGTTGGAAGTAAGACCCATGCAATAATCAAACTAAGGATACCAAATATTGTGCTTCCTAGGTATGCATAGCCTGTCACAGCAGCAGCACTTGAAAAGCCCCACGAGTCTTCTTTGCACATCATTCTAACAAGCCAAGACTTGACCCACCATCTCACTCCAAAGATGATAGGTGTGATGACAATGGTTATCCCTAAGATTGAACCCATGACAGCAATAACCTGAGAAGCGTATGGTCCTGTGAACTGAATCTTTTGCAAAGTCAGGGTTACAGCAGCAATTGTCAATATTATTTCAAATATTGCAATGACTATTGCTCCACTGTAGTCAGGAGCCTTTGCGATGTCTTCCATCGCCTCACGTGGAGAGGTCAACAGCTTAGCAAAACGTGTTGGTACCGAATACTTTCTCTCGTAACGAGGTGGAAGGGGTTGTGTATGTACAGGACTTGGAATTTGAGGAGGAGGGCGCGTCAATCTATGGCCACATCCTCTACAGAATGGGTCCGAGATCGCACATTGCGTACCACATCGTGGACAATACTTGAATCCTTCATCAGGTATGTTCTCAGGATAATTAGACATCTCCTACGAATCTCCCACTGTGTAGAGATTCTCTTTGAAAGGCTAAAATAGTTTCTACATGCTTTTAGAGGGATGCACAATTTCGATCTATACAGAATTCTGTGATATCAAGTCTGTAATTTGAAAGGAACATAATCAGTGAATTGCACTTCCTTTCCAAGCATCCTAAGGGTCATGATGATTTGCCCACGATGGTATGTTGCATGATTGCTCATATGGAAAATAATCTCTGGAAAGGTGATTGGTATCATCTTCTCGATAGTACCCACCTCAATCGTCTTAATTTTGTCAGATTGGAGAAGATGTTCCCATTTCGTATTATATTCGGATATAAAATCAAAGAGCTCTTCCTTAGACATCGCCTGAAAATCAGGTTCTTCCTCAATATCAGCTCCAGTCCAATCGGTATACCACTCCCAAGAGTCCTCGGCAAGATGTATGTATCGTCGATGAATGCTTGGTCCCTTCTCAAAGCACTTGGTGAACTCCTCATCGGATAGACCTTGTACTAGGTTCCATACTGACTGATCTGCCCACTGCCAATACTTCACTATCCTCTCGATCAGCTCGATCATATCTGAGAATAGATGATTCTTAGATATAATTACTGATATTTCGGCCAATATTAGAGAATCCTTATCTTCATTGAATGCTATAATGTACTTGAGGGTGTTGTTTGGTGAGTGAAATTCAGAATCCCGAAATGGAAAAGAAATGGCAAGAGTATCTACGAAGACAAAGACGCAGTAAGTTCTTGGTGGGAATAGGAGTTCTCGTCATTTGTGTATCAATCACGCTTGGTATTATTCCAGTGGCAGTTTCTGCATTTACAGGAACAGTATATGTAGCAACACCTTGGAGCGACTATTTTGGATTTGGAGTGATTTTTGGAGTCATATTGGTCCTTGCAGGGCTTTTATCTAGAATTTCTCCGAATATGATAGAAGGGGATGCCTTATGGGCTCTAAAAACAGGCCCCTACTACAGATAAGGGATAATTGCTAAGCGTCTATGAAAAAGAAAAGAAAGGAGCCCGTAGGCTCCACGATTCAAGTGACTAAATCTTGGTAGCTGTTTCTTCAGCTGAGCCAATAAGATAACTACCAAAGCTAATGGCCCAAGCCAGTATTGGATAGATTGCCCAGCGCTCCATAGATCCCTTAGCCATTCCCAGAAAAGTTTCAGTTGAACCAGTTGGAAGACCTAAGTAGGGGAAGAAGATAATCACTGAGAAAAGAGCTATTAGACCAAGAGTCAGGGATATGTAATACACCGGCTTCTTCTGTAGTTGAAAGGATGTGATTGCAGAGAAGATGCCAGCTATGATAGCGACTAATGTCGCAATGCTATGCATTGGTTGAGCATATCCGGGAAATATACCTAGACCTATCGCGCCAATCCCTGTAACTGCAATCATGATAGTGAATAATCTTGCTTTACCTTCCTGATATAGAAGGTATGCACCTATAGTTAACAGGACCCCTAGTAGGAAGATAGATGCATTGTATAAGGTTGCCATCTCCCATATACCAAGCTCACTCACATAGTCAATGCGATTGCTATAGTCAGGTGTCCATGATTCTGCGGCGAGTAGCCCTATGAACCATTGAAGTCCAGCTATGAAAATAAGGTAGCCACTCAGTCTTGTCTTATTGAATTCGGTCATCTTAATTCACGGTCTATTCTGTGAATTAAAAGAATAAAAGTACTGAACAACGCTTGTCGCACATTGTGGTTTGTATCACAAACTTACTTTTCGACAATTCCAATGACAATGTTTATGCAATTTCCAATACTTTGGTTCAAATGAGGGGATTTTCAAATTTGCCAAGGTTCATCAGGATGCCTTTGAGAGGAAGATGGGCAGGAGCTATCCTGTTCATTGTAATAATGTGGTTAGTGATACTTTGGCTGATTCAACAGAATCCTACTGATTGGGTTTTTGTAATTGGAATTGGAATAGTTGCAACGGTGATTATGATATGCGATATCCCTATTCGGGATGAGAATAAAGAAATTCAGAAGAATCAGAACTAGTAAGAGTCACTCATTTCTAGAGATGTTTCTAGTAGAATTTTCCTCTTCGTATCACTCATGAAGAAGAAGATAAGATCCTTGGAAATGTGAGGGTGAATTTTGTGCCTTCTGATGAACTTCCTTCAACTCGATTCTCAACAGTAATAGTTCCAGAGTATTTGTCCATTATACTTCGCGCTTGATGAAGACCAACTCCTCCAAAACGGCGACTCTTATTGAAGAGATTCGCTTTCCGAAAATCATCCAGTCCTTTACCGTTATCCGCTATTTCCAGACGATACACTTCATCTATCTCTTCAAGGTTTACCCATATTCTTTTGATTTCATTGGGATTATGGATTATGGCATTTTCCAGAATAATATGAAGGAGATACCTTAGATGGGAATCTGCCATAGTTCTGGTGGGACTTTCAATTATGCTGCAATCAACAATCACATTCCGATATAGTTCCTTCATCCGAGATATCTCTACTTCAATAACAGGAATCATGTCGGTTTCCTGCAATTTTGAGAAAAGAAGGTCTTCAGTTTCGAATATATCAGAGATGAGCTTCTGGCATGTCTTTGTGGATTCAATGATTGAATCAATTTGCGTGCTGGATCTGTCCTTATTAGCTAGGATTTCAGCTCCAATCAATATACTCTGCAATTGGTTTCGGATATCGTGACCCATGATATCAAGATACAACATCGCTGCCTCTGCAGCAGCCTGTTGTCGAGCCTCCGCTTCCTTTCGAAGAGTTATGTTCTTCAATGTTCCAATACTAGCTACTGCACCCATATATGATGTAATACCAATATTGAGATTGACAATGACTCTACGACCATCCCTATGTAAAAGCTTGAACTCATATTCTGGTGGTACATCTTCCCCTCGTTGCCTCCGGAAATAGCGCTCCTCGACCATCTTCAAGTCCTCAGGAGCAATGTGCTCTTGGAACTTGGTACCTTCCATCTCTTCACGGGTCGTTCCGAGCATTTCCGCAAGGGACTCGTTGACATATGCCATTCGTTCATTTTGAATGACGAATACACCATCCTGGATGTTTTCTACTAGGGTACGATACTTCTCCTCTGAGTTCTGCAGTTCAATACGAGCTTGAACTTGATCTGTCACATCAAGAATAGTGGTCAGGGATGCAGGTTCCTTACGATAGGTTATGAAGCTTGCAGCAACCTGAAGCCAGATTGCTTCTCCGTCCTTTCTTAATCCCCTAGTTTCATAGACCCTCTGCACATCCGCACCTTGCAACCTTTCCTTGAAACGACTGGATACTATTGCTCGATCCTCAGGATGAATAACGCAGAACGCTTCTTCTCCTCGAAAAGAAAGCAGTTCTTCTTCTGTATAGCCAAGTAATTCACAGATTCTAGGGTTGACATAGGAAATTCTTGCAGGATTCATCTGCCAGATCATTATCCCTACTTGAGCTTGGTTCAGGAGAGTTTGATATTGAAGCTCCAACTCATCCTCAGTCTTTTCAGAGGTAGGACGGATCATGAGCAGATATTGTGATTCAGCTATTTGTATGACAGTCACATCTGAATAACATTCTGTTGAATCCTTACATCTCCAGTGTAGTTCGATTTGGCTTGGTCGATCCAGATTACACGTTCTTATTGCATTTTGGAGCTTTTTATGGTCTTCATCAGGTACAAAATCTTCAACTCTCCTACTTACCACCGAGGTACGGACGACTGAAATCATATCAAGAAATGCCTTATTTGAATCCTGAATTCTACCTCGTTGGTCTATAATGAGGATACCTTGGTCGATTGTGTCTAGGATGATTCGATTGGGATGAGTAAAATCCGGACCAAGTGGTGACAGTTCTATAGACTCCTGTTTAGTTTTAGCACTATAGTGCGATTTGCAGAGATATAGGTTTACTATAATCCCCATATGAGTGAATTTCGTTTATTCTATGACCGTTTCGGTTATTCCATCTAACTGCAATAGAAAGGAACCCAGAAATTTGTGTTGCCGTGACTACTTTGTAGCGTTTGGTTTCTTTGTGACACCATAGGTATCTCTCTCAAGTATCTTGAAGAATATAATCAGTATCGAAAAAGGAATCAGAAAATGAATAAAGAGTGTAATTGGAAGGGAATCGAAGAAAAGATAGATTGTACCTCCACCCAATATGGGTAAACTGAAATCAATTGCTGTATACAGCACTGAAACTATTGTGGTCATAGCAAGAAGCCTTGGCCATTCCGGTAGTTCACGTCGAGGACTCATTTTGCAATCGCCCCGATGTGAATTCATCACAGCAATCTAATCAATATTGCTTGAAATTGATTTGAAAAAAGAAGGAAAGTGGGGCAAAATGCCCCAAAAATGGTTTGAAACTATTTCTTGGGTGTGACGTCGAGAACGACACCGACTGCTACAGTCATACCCATGTCACGCACTGCGAATCGACCGAGCTGTGGTAGCTCCTTGTACTTCTCAATGACCATTGGCTTCAATGGCACGAGCTTCGCGACCATCGATTCACCCTTCTTCACGAAGTCGGGGTTCTCCTGGATAACCTGACCACTTCGCTGGTCGAGCTTCTTCTGCAGTTCATCGAATCTGCAAGCGACCTGAGCTGTGTGGGCGTGAATGACGGGAGTATAACCGACTGTGATTGCGGTTGGGTGCTGAATGACCATGATCTGGCCTGTATAGTCAGCTGCGACTGTGGGTGGTGCATCAGTTGGACCTGCTACATCACCACGACCGAGGTCCTTCCTCTCGATACCACGGATGTTGAAACCAATGTTGTCACCGGGTAGTGCTTCTGGGAGGATCTCATGGTGCATCTCAATTGACTTTACCTCACCGGTCTTGTTGGGGGGCATGAAAGTGACCTTCATTCCGGTCTTCATGACACCAGTTTCGACACGACCGACTGGGACTGTACCTACACCCTTGATGGAGTAGACGTCGTTGATTGGAACTCTCAAAGGCTTGTCAACTGGCTTTGGTGGTAGTGCTACTTGGTCAAGTGCCTCTAGGAGTGCAGGACCACTGTACCATGGAGTGAGATCAGGAGTCTTCTGCTTGAGGTTACAAGCGGAAAGCGCAGAGGTCGGGATGAATGGAATGTCATCGGTCTTGTAGCCGATACTCTTCAAGAAACCTCCAACTTCTTCCTTGACTTCCTTGTATCTGTCCTCGCTGTAGTTGACGTCGTCCATCTTATTGATACAAACGATCATTGATGGAACACCGAGGGTCATACAAAGGTATGCATGCTCCTTGGTCTGGCCACCGGGGCCAACACCAGCCTCGAACTCACCAGTCTTTGCTGATACGACCAGCAGAGCAACGTCTGCCTGTGAAGCACCAGTAATCATGTTCTTGATGAAGTCCTTGTGACCGGGTGCGTCGATGATAGTGTAATAGTACTTGTCAGTGAGAAACTTGAAGAAAGCGATGTCAATAGTAAGACCACGTTCTCGCTCTTCCTTTAGGCGGTCCAATGCAAAA
>JAEORN010000082.1 GCA_016840825.1 Candidatus Thorarchaeota archaeon
CATCGGTATCATTGGACTAATCCTGTTCTATGGATTATACTCCTTGAAAGGATGGGCCTGGATGTGGACTCTCATCATTAACTTGTTGGGTCTATTACTAGGTCTTTTGGGAAATCTGACTGATTTAATGAACTTACTTTCACTAGCCATCAGTGCTATAATTGTAATTTACCTATTGCTACCCGCCACAAGGGCTGCCTTTAGGTAATTTCATTGAATCAGCAAGGACATAAAGAGAAGTTCTAGCTAGGTTGACTGGTTAGAACTTCCCACTCCCTTTTTTTCATCAATTCGCTATGGCTGGTTTTAGCCACCTCTTTTGAATCACAACTAATTTTGAGATGACTAACTTTTAGTTTGACCCAATAATAGAATGACTATGATAGTTTGTGATTGAAACTGTCAAAGGGAGCATTTTCAAGAGTGGAGGCGTTTGGCCAATTGTTGAAAGAGAATAGGCTGGAAAGATCACGGTGGACTGTCTAATTGCTACTATTATGTTCAAGCCTTTAGAGAATACTTAGTCAAACAGATTTATTTTTTTACCCAGACCTTTTTCCTTTGCGGCTTCGTATACTATCTTTGCAGCTGCAATGTCTTGAGCTGACAACCCTGTGGAATCGAAAAGCGTGATTTCGTTCTCTGACTCTCTTCCCAATTTATCTCCGTTAATAATTTCTCCAATCTCTGCATGGATATTACTCTCATCGATTAGACTTTGACTTAATGCGTGTTGGATTTCTCCTATCCTGCGGCATTGTTCTATACTATCAACCACAATCTTTGAAACACGCGTCATAATTCTCGGGTCTAACTCTTGTTTTCCAGGTCCATCTGCTCCTATTGCATTAATGTGCATTCCTTCTTGAATCGAATCTACATTGATGAGAGCTTTTCTGGAAGGCGTGACAGTCACAAGAATGTCCGCATCTCGTGTGACATCTTCTGGATGCTCTACTATTTTCACGTCAATCCCAAGTTCTTTGGTGATTTGGTCTTTGTAGCGTTTGGCCATATCTTTGTCAATATCCCATGCTGTCACTTCTTGGATATCAAACAACTCTCTAAGTGCGAGAATCTGCATTCGACCTTGGGTGCCCGTACCTAGGATACCTACCTTTTGTGAGTCTTTCCGAGCTAGAACACTTGCCGCCACAGCTCCAGCTGCACCAGTTCTGTATGCTGTGATGTGTGTTCCATCCATGATTGCTAGTGGCATGCTAGTTTCCAAATCTAAGAGAACAATTACAGCAATTCCTGGAGGTAGTCTCTTCTTCTGATTATCATAGAAACCTGATGCAATTTTAGTGCCAATGAGTCCAAAATCCTCTACAAATCCTGATTTGATATCTACCTCTCCATTATGCTGGTGAACATCAAGATGCTGAACACTGGGCATCTGAACACGGCCTTTTGCAAAAGCTGAGTAAGCAACTTTGACAGCGTCAATTGCTTCGCTCATAGATAGACAAGCTCCAACTTCAGATTGAGTTAGAATGATAGCATCTTCCATAAGATGACCTCTCTGATACCGCAAGGTTGGTACATCGAAACTTCGCAAAATAGGTTTTGGCTCACCTAATTCGTGTAAGGTATTATTATTCTGAAGGTTGCTCCCTTTTCTGCATCCAACAACTCTATCGTGCCACCGCATGCTACAACTATTTGTCTTGTAAGATAGAGTCCAAAACCATGACCATCAACCGAACCTCCACGCGAGAAGAGATTAGTTCGGAGATCCTCTTTGACCCCTGGACCATCATCACGAACTGTGATTATTGCATTCTCAGTATCTTTAAACACGGCAATATTGACATTAGGGTGAGTGCCTGCGTACTCAGCTGAGTTCCTGAACAGATTGGCAAAAGCCATCTGTAGCAATGAAGCACCAGCGACCTCTATTTCCTCTGTATCATCATCAGCTTCAATATCTATTGTGAGCCCAATGTGTGCCTTTGTAGCTTGGTGTGAAGAAAGTTTCAGAATTGATAATAATCTTTTATCAGCATCCGATACTTCTGGTGCAAATGCCTTTA
>JAEORN010000083.1 GCA_016840825.1 Candidatus Thorarchaeota archaeon
ATGCTTTCAGACCGAGAATCTCTCCAGCTTTCGGATTTATCGGATAGATTCTTCCTGTATATCCGCTATCAATCAAGTTTCGCATTACATCGTTACCGAGTTTTCCACGACTGGATGATGCTCCGACTACTGCAATTGATTTTGGATTGAAGAGTACATCGATTCTTGCTTGTCTGTCCACTGCATACACTACCCTGCGATGGTATCGAGCCGTGGGACAAAACATGATGAATATAACTTCTATCTTGACGGCCTTTTTTATTGCGAATCATAATGCATATTCATAAAGTACCTTACTTGTTAGTAGACCCATCAAATTCCTTTGCCTGTAGATATTGATCATCTATAGAACTCAAGACAGTTCTAGATCCAGGATTAATTCCTCTTAGACGGTATCTTGTACCACAACCTATTGCTAAGCCGACAACTAAGATTGACGCGAAAAAGGACGCTGCCAATGACTCAGCGGTTAAGGTATATGGTGCAAAAATGAACTGAATGGGAATCAGTAGAAGAGGCCAAAGAAATAACATTAAACATAGGTAATATCCCCATGATTTTCTGCGACGTTCGTCCCATTCACTCATTGATAATCCCATGTCTAGTATTGCGTGTGAATTGATATCAACCTACTGATTACACTGCACAACAGTGTGCACATTCCGTATTGATTCCTCGAGATTGTTTCCGTTGAATATACGCAAGAGCCATTACGACGAGTATGAGAGAATATACTATTGACATAACTAGGATTTCAAGACTGAGATAGATTTCATAGGTTCCTTCATGACCTTCAGATCTATGCCAATTAGAATATATACCAAGTAGAATATTGAAGCCAATAATAAAGAGGGGCCAGAGTATCAAGGTTAAACAGATGTAATAACTCAATGATTTTCTCCTTCCTTCTTCCCAAGTACTCAATTTACCTAACCCACTCAATATTATGAATGAAACAATATCAAGATGTGGATTTGAGAGTCAAGGTAATAAACCCGTGATTTCACTACATGCTTGTATTACTCATCAGGGAGTGAATTAGGGATAATCGGATTCATCAGCTCCGATACGTTCGAAATAATGGCCATCACCATAGTTTACAATATTTCTAGATGAAGGATTTATACCACGAGTTCGATAATTAGCACCACAACCAAGAGCTACACCAATTAGTGCTACGGAGGAAATCAAGCCTGTGAGAAGAACCTCCCAACTAAGAAAAGCTACACTCAATATGAGCCCAAGAGGAATGTAGATGAGTGGCCATATTAAAATTAGCAGACAAAGATAGTAACTTACGGATTTTCTCCTGCGTTCTTCCCATGTACTCAAATAAACAACCCCGCATAATTATTGAATTCTAAGAATTTCAAGATTTGTTTTTGAGTACCCAGTAAGTATTACTCACAACCATATTCATGTATGACAGAGAACTGTATCAGGAGATTACTCAATATGAAACTAGTAACTTTACACATTCCCGAACAATACGTCGAAGGACTTGAACGCCTGGTTGAGAACAACCTCTATCCTAATAGGTCAGAGGCGATCAGAATTGCAATTCGAGACCTCCTCAAGAGAGAACTCTGGGGTTAGACGCATCACGCATAGTATTCCGATCATATCAACATGCAAGATTCATTGAAAAGCATTCAGTCATGCCGCTAGGGTGATGGCGCGTACATCTAGTACAATGTGTCTATCTAGGAAAGCTTGATATCTATTCCTAATAGCAAATATCATGAATGAATGTAGCTAAAGCTTCAATCAAGGAGCGTGTTGAAGTATAGGGCAGGATGGTCTAGGACTGAATGTTAATTCTGTATCTACAGGAAATCAGTCCGTTTCAAACCTCATCAAAGGATGTCCCTGTTATAGGGAATTTGGCGATGAGAAAGTCTGCCTTAACTATGATGATGTTGTTCCAATCAATGCTATTTCTATTGATCCTTCATTTTTTGAGCAAATTAGTGATATCGAAGACCTCAGTGAATACAAGAGTGATAAAGAGAGCATGTGCTATTTGCTGATGTACCTTGATAGGAAAGGTGGCTATTGCTATTGTATCAGTCAAGGAAAGAGAATAAACATCAACAAGAAGGACGTCAAGACCTCTGAGATTGATAGTGCACTTCAATTTGTCACTTCAACAGAAAGGAACCGAGATGGTGTTGCCTGTTCGGATTGTCTGTACAG
>JAEORN010000084.1 GCA_016840825.1 Candidatus Thorarchaeota archaeon
ACACTTTGCGATCCGCGGGCCTTGATCTTTCAGGATTTATCACTGAGGGGTCCAAATCAACACGATTTGTGAACAAATACGATACATTAGGATCTCGAGTCCAGTATGTAGAATCGATTGCACCCCCAATTAGAACTGAAGACTTCACTGAGGAGCATCTTAGTGCAAATATCATTCATTTCTCGCCTCTTACAAGTAATGAGATTGAAATCGAATGTATCTATCAGGCACGGTCAAGTTCTGCACTAACATCCCTTGATGTGCAAGGCTACATTAGGTCTGTTGGTAAAGATGGTATCGTCACTCCAAAGGAATGGTCCGAGCGCGACAAGATATTGGGACAAGTAGATATTGTCAAGTTTCATGAACATGAGCTCTTCGCTACAGTTTCCTCAGAATCTGAATTGTCCGCAGCCAGCCAGATTCTCAATCTTGGACCAAGGATAGTCTTGGTGACCCACGACCGAAGAGGTTCTGTGGTGTATACGAGAAACTCGCAGATACACATCCCCCTGGTACTTGCCAGAGCGCAAGTTGACACAACAGGGTGTGGGGATACATATACAATTGGCTTTCTCTTGGAGTATATGCGTTCAGGTGATGTGCGCCGAGCAGGGCTTTTTGCAGCCACATGTTCTTCATTCAATGTTGAGTCTGTAGGGCCCTATAATATGCCAACGCGACAGATGGTCGAAAAGCGGATGCGCTCCTATCTGCAAGCTTGAATAGAAGCCTTTTTCATACCACTGCGAACTAACGAGCAGAGGTAATATTGATGATTGATGACCTGGACCCTTTGATGGAAAGGTATGGAATTGACGCGCTACTGACCACTGGTAGTGCCTTTGAAAAACCGAACATTCTCTGGTTGACAGGATTTCGATCATCAGGTGAAATTTCTTGCCTCAAGAATCACGGGGAAGAGCCCATTGTGGCAGCTTCGCATTTAGATATTGAACGAGTTCGGAAGGCGAGCTTCATAACTAGAACTCATGATGTTACAGACGTTGTAACAAAGATCTGGCAAGAGAATAAAGCAGTCGAAGATAATATGGACAGAATCTATGACTCTTTCCTGAAAGCGCAGTTCTCAGGAACGATACTCGGAGTTCCTGATGACTTTCCAGCAAGTCTGCTTGTAATGCTTCAAAAAATGGGCTATACGATTAAGGTTGTCAGGAAACTCTTTCTCGAGGCACGCGCCCGAAAATCTACGATGGAAGTTAGAAAAATCAAGAAAGCTGGAGATGCAACAACCGGTGCAATCGCTCAGGTTGTAGAGATGGTGAAGAAAAGCACCCTCGGGGCTAACAAAGTCTTGATGCATAAGGGGGCTCCACTCACCGTGGGGATGATTAAATCAGCTTTGGAGCACCTCCTTCTAGATCAGGGTGCTGAGTCATCCGAGGATGCTATCATCGCTGTTGGAAAGAAAGCATTTGACTGGCATTATCTGGGGGACTCAGGCGACAAGCTCAAAGCAGGAGTTCCAATTATCATGGACATCTTTCCAAGATTAAAATTGGAGCGATATATTGCAGACGTAACTCGAACAATTGTAAAGGGGCCTGTTCCAAGAAAAGTAAGGGATATGTTTGATGCTGTTGCTGCTGCTAGTTTCGCATCTGTGGATGCATTGACTGGTGGGTCTATTATCGATGATGTTAATCTGGCTTGTGCTAATTCTTTGAAGCAGCATGGCTTTGACTCTCGTCGACTTAATCCGGATGCAAGAGAGGGGATGACACATGGACTCGGGCATGGCATAGGTCTCGAAGTACATGAGTATCCTAGCATGTACCAAAGAGCAGATCACTTCCTTGAAGGGCATGTAATGGCTATTGAGCCCGGTGTCTACCTCAAGTCTATTGGTGGTGTCCGTATCGAGAACGACTATGTTGTCACTAAGGGAAAGGCAAAACGGCTGACTACAGGCCTAGATGACATTATCTTTGTCTAATTAATGAAATGGCGATATCAATAGCTGAGGGCGAAATATGGGCATACTGAGATGCACATACCGCAGGCTTCACACTTGTTTGCATCTATTGCAAAGAGGTTCTCGGATTTCTTCACAGTGATTGCATCATAGACACAAGATTTCTCACAGAGACCGCACCGTGTGCACTTATCTAGGTCTACAGTGGGAC
>JAEORN010000010.1 GCA_016840825.1 Candidatus Thorarchaeota archaeon
TCGTGAGTGTGCCCTTAACGTAATGAATACCAGCAGATTGAAGATAGACTAATCCGTTGTTCTTTAGATTCCTAAGACTTCCAAGCACAATCTGAGTCACCTCTTCATCCGTCAATTCGATTCCTTTGCCAGGAGTCTGTAATGTTTCGGTCATCTTCAGAACATTACGAATTGAGCTTAACTGTCGCCTATTACTGTCATAAGGATTTGAAAAAAGCCATAGGAGAACTATTAGGTCAATCACAGACATGCCAATATCTGGATTCCTGAGCAACGTTTTCTTTGCTACAAGTTCGACTATTGGCATATATATCACCGTAATTGATGTAAAAGCACTATTGAATGGTTCGAATCATCCTCAGATGATGCGTACATGTCCTTGAAGAGGCTCATATATTTCACCAGCACTCATGAGCTTCTCTAGCGACGAAATCACTGATGCTGAAGAGATGTGCTTCTCTTTGTAGTATTCCAATAAGAATTCAATGCTCAAGCCATCTTCTTCATGTCGAAGTAGTCTAAGAATATCACGGCTGATATCGCGTGTTCCTTCCTCTGTATTCTCTTTTGTATCAGGCATTTTAACTAGCTTTACTGTCCAAGGTCTGGGAAAAATGAGGACTCCACCATTTGCCATAATCGTAAGTTGTTTTTCAACCCAATCCCAATCAAGATGTATTGTTTCAGACAGTTCCTCTAGTTTAGTTAATGAGAGAGGGTTTTCTCTGGCATGGGAGTCTAGTAGGTCTAATAGTCTTGCTCTCTTTCCAGTAGGGATCTCATCGTCATCCTGTATGAGATCGGTTGCTGAGAGTTTCTTGATTGGAATTAATGCCTTTACACGCTCGCGGGAACGTTCTACAGCCTTTTCGAATTCATCACCTCCACGAGACGCATTGAACTTCTTGACAGCGGAAGAAGCTGCTTCGTGTCCATCGACTACGACTACTGAGGCTTTCGAGATATCGATGATATTTCCACAATAGCTACACCTTCGTCGTTTCTGTCCAACGGGGGCATTGGTGAAATTTCGACATTTCGGACACATGAAGATGAAGAATTCACTCACTAAGATAACACCAACCTCATACTGAAGTAAGCGATTGCACATATAATGTACTCGAAGTATGCGTCAAATGAATATCATTATATCCAAGGGCAGGTCAGCGAAGCTCAGAGGTTGTCTTTAGATGGCAAGGAAAGCTCGTGAGATAGTTGTCAACCCAAAATACTGCAAAGGATGCCACATTTGCATTGCAGTATGTCCGCACTCGGTTCTCAAAAAATCAGAACAGGTTGACAATAGAGGCTTCTTTCTGCCAGAAGTAGAGAACCTTGAAGCATGCAAAGTCTGTCATATATGCGAGATGCACTGCCCAGATTTTGCAATTCGTGTTGTTGAGCAAGAATAGACCTACTTTTCTGCCTTTCTGGAATGACTAAATATAACACACACGATAAAATAGTATTAGGGCGACTTAATATTCGCATAGTTAGCCAAAGGTGCAGATGATGGCAAATCCACAAATACCAATATTGTTAGAGCTAAAGAGACATCTTGAGGAAGAGTTGGAAACTCTGAAACAAAGAACAAGACAGATTGAGAGCTTTATAGAGGCTCTGGATTCGACTATCACCACAAGTAGTTTTACTACTGCAGATACCGGTCTGGCTAGCACTGCACCTACCACAACGACAAGTACGTCATCAAGACCGACTAGTGTCCCAGAATTACGTAGTATTGTTCTGTATAATAAAGGACGAGAGCTTGAACTAGGTACGCTTGAAATTACTAGGAGTGAAATCAGAGCAATACCAGCTAGTCACGCAATCTATGATATTAAACGTGGTGCGTTCGCCAGATTCTTTGTTGAGAAAATTCTAGGGAAATTCCAAGGCGAGGACAGGAAGAAGGTAGAGAGCGGAGAGATCACTTGGAATGACGCTTTTGATTTTGAAGTGCGTGCAGAGGACGGGATACTAGAGGAGATAGTCATTCGAAATTATGGCAGTGAATCACGATTAGAAGAGATCGAACGCGCGTTGCGATGGTCTTTAGAGAAAATCTATCGGGCAAGATGAAAATGCATTAGGCGCGTAACACTTCCCTCGCAAACCTCAACTTCCTATGGAGTTTTAAGGGATTAAGGAATTTTAGGAAGATAAGAGAGACGCCAAGAGTGGAGAGAAGATGGAATACCGACATGACCCAAGCGAGATTTCAGTTAGTTCCAAGATTGTGGTCAATATGCTAAGGGATGCCCATCAGTTCTTTATTCAACACAAGATAGACGACGCCTATCAGACAATGGCACTCAATCTTATTAGAAGATACATCTCGCAGGAAGGAGCACCTAGAGAACCAGATCCATTCTTCGGTGCAGCTCTATACATGGTTACAAGACATCCTTGGAGTTACCCGAATCCTCTGACGAAGTCTGAATTCGCCATGAAACTCAGAATGAAAGAGTCAAGCCTTGAGTGGTATACAGATAGTATCGTAGAAAAACTCAGTTTTGTGGTTCTACACGATAAGAATCAACTACCATTCTTCGTTGACTCTCAGGGTACAATTGCAAGCGTCATCTCCTCTGTTGTAAAATCTAGTGTCGGAGAAGAGGTTGTAAGAAGTGTAATTTCAAATTCGATGATTGCACCTTTCACACTTGCTCAACAGATAGTAGACAGATTGTGTAATATCGTAAATATTGTGCCCATAGCCTTTGAGCAAGAGCTTCAGTCTCTTGTTCAACGTATGATTGAAGAAGAAAGCGAAAGGCTACTGATTCAGCTACGAGGGCATTAACTTGCGCTTAGGAGTTTTCTGGCTGAAGCGTGACTTCTTCAATGAGCTCCTTACCAGCAACAACTTGATCAATTGAGTGAATAACTGCACCAGCCTCTTGAAGTATTTCTTTAATGCTCTCATAACTGATATTATTTCCTTCAAGAGTTACTGTGATAGATTCAGTATTCTGATCGACTTCTTTCAACGTTATATTCACACCTTCAACTCGCTCATCTCGTGATATCATTAGTGCAAGATCAGTGAGTCGGGGACTATGTGGTTTCAAAACATCCAAAACAATTCTACGAATGCCATGCGGCAACTTTTTCTCAAACCCCATAACGGCCTACTGGCCTACATTCTATAATTCTTGGGAGGGAAATCTCTTGTTAAAGCTTCCTGAGTAGTAGTTTTCGTCATTTAACGGTAATTTTCCTCCAATTCGCGGTTTATCTGAGATATACAATGTCATTGCCCCAAGGCTTATAATCACGTGGTGACAGTTTATGTTGAATCACCAATCTGGATTGATTTGTGATTTAGCCGGGAAAAAGGAAGGGACGCTCGCTTGAAGCAAGCTAGACTAGATAAGCGCACACAGAGTCCTCCAAACTTGGAAGGAATAAGGATATCTCATAGAGAGAAGGTACCAACTCGATGGATGGATATTGATCTTTCTGAATTCAAGGTAAATCCATTGTGGCCCATACTTGTTGAAACCACTATGAGAAGTCCATTGTACTCAAATCTACTGGGTTACACGCATGATCAAATCATTCCCAATAATCCAAATATCTCGCCGAAAGAGCTTGCTAGCAAATTATCTATCTCAATTGGAGAGGCGCTAGTTATTCTTGATGCTATCCGATGTGAGTGAGTTTTCACTGCTGCATGAGTAGCTTTATTCGCTGATTAACTCAAAATCACCTTGATTGAGGTGTAGCCTTGGAACAGCGTGACTTTCGCAGCTCTAAATACGCTAATGCAGTTGTTGAGGAGATAAAGCGTCTAGTAAGGGATAGAAAACTCAGGATTGTTCATGTATGTGGAACACACGAAGATACAATCAGTAGTCATGGATTGAGGTCACTCTTACCGAACAATATCTCATTGATAGCAGGGCCTGGTTGCCCAGTTTGTGTATGTGCAGCACAGGATGTAGATAAGGCGATTGAGCTAGCAAGACAAGGACATATCATCACAACATTTGGCGATATGATTAGGGTACCTTCTACATCTTCTTCCCTTGTGAAAGAAAGAGCGAAAGGCGCTGATGTACGTATTGTATATGGTGTAAATGATGCTGTGGAGATTGCACGCAATAATCCAAATCAAGAAGTCATCTTCATTGGTGCAGGATTTGAAACCACAGCACCTACCATGGCAATTGAGGTTGCCAAAACACCTCCTAGTAACTTTTCCATACTTACTTCATTGAAAATAATCCCTCCAGCTATGGAAATCTTGGTTAATCTAGATGGATTCGCAGTGGATGGGTTCATTACTCCAGGTCATGTAAGTGCAATAATAGGAACAAATGCCTTTTCACCCCTTGCAGAAACTCACAAAGTCCCATGTGTCGCTGCAGGCTTTGAGCCGTTAGATGTACTTGAAGCAGTTAGGATGCTACTGGTCCAGATAGGTGAAGGGAGAAGCGTTTCAGAGAATGAATATACTCGAGTTGTTCGACCTGAAGGTAATTTGGCAGCACAACAGATTATCGAGAGAGTTTTTGAGATCAAGGATGCTCCGTGGCGAGGGCTTGGTACTATTCCAGAATCAGGACTTTTCATTAGATCAGAATACAGGGAGTTTGATGCTCGATATAGATTCGATTTCCCACCTATAGAATCAGTGGATATCCTACCCGGATGCAAATGCCACGAGGTTATCCTTGGGATGATTGACCCTACTGATTGCTCATTATTTGGAAAGAGATGTACTCCAGAAGATCCTTATGGTCCTTGTATGGTTGGACATGAAGGGACTTGCAGGATAAGGCATGAAAGTGGAGGCATGTAATAGCCTATCTCTTCATCTCGAGCTTTCTTAGGTCTGCAAGGGTGTTAATATTCATGAATGATTCCAAGTTAGGATCGAATGTTTTCAAGACTTCTGTGGAAACGTATAGGACATTTTTGAGTGCGTCCAAAAAATCTTGCATCTTACGTTTTCCCGATTCCAGTACAGATAGCCCTCTTGAATAGGCATGTTCAGTAAGATAGACACCGTGGAGTGGTTCTACAAAGCCATTTGGCCAGCTGGGAATTATTGCTCCATGATTAGCGCTGAGCTGGTGAAGAGCTTTCAGAAGTTCCTTTTTTATTAAAGGAGTGTCAACTGGAAGGAGATGGGTGTGTAATGTATTTGCGTATTCAAACGCAGTGACAGCTCCATCAAGAGCAGACTTAGTTGAGTTCTCTGGATCAGATACTATTTCAATATCGGGAATAATTTGGTGAATTTCATTGGCTTGATCTTCATTTGATACAACAACAAGAGTCCGTGGAGAGAGAGTTCGTGCAATGGATATCATATGTGAAACCAATGGCGTTCCTCTGAAATTTGCTAGTGCTTTCTGAGATCCAAATCTCGAAGAATTTCCGCCAGCTAGGATTGCTACAGTGATATCATCAGATTCCATCTCTATCGCTCCTGAATCATTAGATGATTCTTAGGTCTTGAAAATCTTATTCCCTTTAGAAAAGATATTGCAAGAAAAAGAAATTGGAGGGATGTTCTCATAACGAGAGGAACTCCATCACAGCCCGATGACTCGGCCTGAATCATAGAAGAATGGGCTCAGTATAGCCAAACTAAGTCAGTGAACGACGCCCTCCAAAGAAATCAAACTAGGTGAAATGATTGTGATTAGGACTATCGTTCAGTAAACCATCTTAGTTCGCCATTCTTTTGCGTGTACATTCCTAAATAAGGTTAAGCAAGAAAAAACTCCATTTCTCAAGATTAATAAATTAGCTATAGAGAATGAGCTTCGATGGGACAATGACTTCTGATAGAATCCGTGATACATTCAATCCTACAAAACTAGATTTGGTCATCGCATTGATTGCTTCAATTCTGCTACCTATTGCTGCAGGATCTCTCTTTGACTTCACAGGAGCATTGATTCCCATGGCTATGTACTATGGCCTCTTCGCTGTTGCCATTGTGAAATGGCGAAAAGGAAGCCTTGATTATCAAATACGAAAAGACGCTTGGCGAACTCAATTCCGTGCATACTTTACGCCACTATTCTTTGTTTTGTTCCTCTTACAATCAGTGCTTGTACTGTCGTCATGGTTTACATTGAATAGGGTAGAACCTGTTGAGCCATCTGGATGGATTCTGACACTTATCATATGGGCACCAATCAATGCCTTTGCTGAGCAACTAATTTGGCTCTACACATTTGACTCCTTTGCCGAGTATTTCAAAGAAGGAGTCATGAGAAAGGTGTTGACAGTTATTGGAGGAATCCTATACCTCACACTCATCGGTCTAATACATGCGTTCTTCTGGGGTAAGTTCTTACTTGGTAGTGAGTACATGTTTCCTTTCACAGAGCTATTCTTCGTTATACAATTCATAATGCCTATTGGGTACATATTTCTATATAGACGAACAGGAAGTATGTGGCCAATTGCCATAATCCATCTATTCCTAAATCTTACAGGGATTTTATTCAGTGGATATTCAATCCTACCCTATTTAGTTGTCATATCCTGATTGGCAATCTTTAAGATTGAACCACATAGCCTTTCAGGAACACCCCCTTCAATTAGCCTAAAGTGTGGTATTGAGGATGATTACGAAGAAGGACAAACAAGAGTTCCTAGAGTTTGCGAAAACTACATCTTTGAAAGCGGGAAAATCGACTTTGGAGTATTACGGGAATATTTCCCAAGTTGAGAGAAAAGCTGATGATACTCCTGTCACAATAGCTGATAGGAAAACTGAGGAATTCATTCGTTCTGAGATTCTTTCCAAATATCCTTCTCACGATATCGTCGGAGAGGAGTTCAAAAGCAAAGAGACCGCTTCTGAATTCAGGTGGGTCATCGATCCCATTGATGGAACTTCATCTTTTGTTAGAAAGGTTCCTCTCTATACGGTACTTCTTGCATTGCAGTATAAGGGTACGCCAATAGTAGGAGTCATTTACGCACCTCGTTTAGATGAGATAGTCTATGCTGCAGAAGGATTGGGATGCTATTACAATGGACAACGAGCTAGTGTATCCTCCACTAAAACTCTTGGTGAAGCTTGGATACAAGTAACGGATTATGCAGATTTGAAAAGACGAAGACCAGACTTCACTGAAAGGTTGCTTGGAATGGCTCATTCTTGCAGAACCTGGGGTGATGCTTATGGATATCTTCTAGTAGCGACAGGTAGAGTCGATGTCATGATCGATCCCATCATGGCACCCTGGGATATAGCACCATTGCATCCAATCATATCAGAGGCGGGAGGAGTATTCACAGACCTGGATGGAAATGAGAACCCAATGGGAAATTCAGCACTGGCATGCAATGAACATCTGCATGAAGAAATCATGAAGATAATCTAGCATCTAATTTTGGAAACCAAAGCTCTACTTGAGTACCAAGCTCATAGCAGCCCTCAACACGATCGCAAATATTGATCTTGGCTCCGTATTTATCTGAAATGAGTCTGCATAAATGTAGACCCAGACCTCCCTTTCTATGCTGCATGTCTAGGAGCTGAGTTTTCATCTGAAATGAGATTCCCGGTCCATTGTCACTGATATAGACAAAGTAGCCATCTTCAGTTTCTGTGGTTCTTATCCAGATCATCTTATTCGCACGATCATTATGGATACAAGCATTGTCTAAGATTGCAAAGAGGAGCTGTTCCAAGAACTCATCAGCTATGATTAGAGATTCATCTAACTCAAGGTGAGCTTCCACATCAACATCTTGATTTTCGAGTACCTTTTCAATTGCAAGATGAACAGCTTCTCTAAGCGACCTTTCCATTTTTTGGCTGGAGATTATCCTTTCCATGACCTCCGATGTTTCAATAATACGATTGCACTTCTTAATTGAATCCAAAATGTCGAAGAGAAGAAGCTCGTGTTCCGATTCTTTCAATTTGTGAAGCAAAAGCTCCGTTGCAGACAAAATGACTTGAAGTTGATTAGAAATGTCATGACTCATAATGTCTAGATAGAAAAATGCACGATCATAAGCCAGATGCTCTCTCGGTAGCATTTTCATTACATTCTCTTGATTATGTGCAACGCAGACAAAGCCAATTGGTTCACCACTTTCTTCGAGTACAAGTGAAGAGCCAGCGATAATTGGTACTCTTGTATTGTCAGAACGCAGGAGAAGATATTCTGAGAAGGACCCTACGCGCTTTAGTAGTGTACGTTTCAATCCTTCCTGAACCTTTCTACGCTCCTCTGGTACGATGAAGTCAAGCAAGTTTTTTCCCAGACACGCAAAGGGCGAATCTACTCCAAGTATCTTCATTGCTCCGTTATTTACGAATTTGATGGTACCATCTAAGTCGAGTACACAAAAGGCACCTGGAATCAGGTCAACAATAGCTCTATTGTATGCTGCACAGTTACTCTCTTCAAATAGCATCGTCTTGGTTCCATCTACAAGTTGTGGCGGCATCTGTATCACCAGAAAATTGTCCGCATCTATATGACTCCCGCCATTGAAATTTGTATAAAAGGTTTGTCGTTACACACCATTCATCGAAAATAGTATAAATAAACAAATTAAAATACCTGTGGAGTTTGTCAAGACAAACTTTATCAAGCATAGTCTTGGCGACTAAGAAGTCATGGAGATAGAGCAGTGACACGAGAAGTCGGTGACACGATAGCAGGCATAGAGCTAACTGACGAGGGAAAACGTCCGATCAAGAGCATCGACTTCGTTAATGGTGAGAATCGAGTGAATGCGTTACACGATCCTGTACGTATTCAGATCCTTCAGATTCTACGTGAAGGAATTGAGGACTATGTGACAAAAGAAACTTCTGATGCAAATAGAATGGTTTTGACGATCACGAAAAGTGTTGTTAGAAGACATGCTCTATCGGTTACTGAATTGATTCAGATATCAAAAGAAATAGAGGAGCAAGATCTACTAACAAAGAATCAGCTATATCATCATCTCCCAATTTTAATTGAGAATGGATTCGTCATTGAATATGGAACTGTTACTACAGGGAAACGCACTACCAAATACTATCGACGGACTGCTGATAATTTTGTGACCTTCGGACTACATTATGGTCCAAAGAAATTCAGGGATTCATTACGAAAGGAGATTCTAGAAGCTCTACCCGTATTCAAAGTTGATATGTCTGAAGTAGAGAAGAAGGAACTTGTGAACCTATTAGTCGAAACTGAAGCATTACGATTGAAATGGGCGAGCATCATAGAAGAACTCGTACAAGGTGATGTCACGGATCCTAAAGCAATTGAACTCTTTGAAAGATTCCTCTGGGTCTATGCAACGGGTCAAGATGAGTATAGAGAGATGCTTGATAGACTGCGAGAGGTTCTATTCTCACACTAGCTCATTATGGATTGCCAAGCTTCTTGAGCACATCTAAAGCGTCTTCTCGCAAACTGGATAGACGAATTACTTTGCCTGAAACTGGGTCCTTGATGCGAATATCATAGTACGAGTATGCTCCTTCATCGTGTGATAGTTTGGTTTTCATGAATTCATCTGGCACACACCCTTGGAGATTGGTAATAGGTATCTCGTTCTGAATGAATCTTCCTCTCACCTCTAGCAATCTCTCAGATGTAATGTAATAGTGCGTTCGTTTAGATTGAATCACTAAATAGAATAAATAGAGGATAACAATTCCATCCATCGCAAGAACCAGATTGCCCAGCTGAGGACCGAGTATCTCTAAGATAAAGAAAGCAGCAAAGACGGTTAGTAATGGCAGGCAACCTCCACACCAGAGAAGTAGGAAGCTAACTCCAGCCTTCTTATTCCATACAACGGTTTCCCCTTCATTCAATCCCTTTTCAGGAGGGTCGAACTCAATCCACCTAGAAGAAGACATTTTCACATCTCCAGAGATTTTGACTCGGCGGAATTTGAATATTCCTTTAACTAGATCCAACTACCTGACTCACTCGAAATTCCCTTTTCAGATAGGAGATCCCTAAATTTAGATACAACTCCTAGATCATCCTTGTATAGTCTTTCTATCAAAGCTAAGAGAAGTTTGTCCTTCCCCTCAGGAGGCACTACCACCCAATATTCGTAGTCAGAATCACCCCAAAACTCCTTAGGAGCGCGCCCTACATCTTGACCAGAGATTACTAGATTCCCGTTCTCATCTATCTCCGCATGAATAAAGATTGATGTTTCTCCACGTATTTCAACAAGTGTGACTTGGTGGTTCGTTGGATCCATCTATTTCACCTAACCTTTTAGAATTCCTTCGCACAAGTCTGACAGATTCGAATATCATCTTCATGTTCTTTCTTTGCATAATCATTCCAGACACCACAAGAAGGACATCTTAATCGAACTGTTCGAGATTCTCGATCATAGTATAGATATCGAATAACTCTACATCTACGACATCTGTAAGCTTCGACATAAGCGCAATTCCACAATGAATCAGCATGCGGTCCCATGGCTTCTCCTTGGCAAATGAATCGAGGAATATGATCATTCCAGTATATGCCGCGATTGCTTACAATATATCCTCGCTCCATCGGATTTCTGCAAACGGGACAGATTGAGTCTTTCCCCTCTGGATAGTTATCCCCCATTGACATGGTTTGCACCTGAATGGAATACATCATGAGATTGGATAAACTTGCTTGCGTAAGAAATGGCGTTAAAACGTCTACTTATATTAGATGAGCAGGGTGTACCTACAGAGGCCCACACCGATGAGATACTAAAGACACTGCATGGTGTTATTTCTAGATGTGGGTATTTCTGTATTGATGGTTCTCATTTTTATGGAACTTCCTCATCTACTATGTATCGACTTGAAAAGGGCATATCAAAAACTGGTGAATAGATGTGTCAGCAAATAGGCAGATATCATATCGAGCGTTCCTTCTCAGGTTGAGGAATCTAGCAAAGAGAGCTTTGGTTGAATATGGTTTAGAAGGTGCAAGATTAAAGTTTCAGAGTATTGAAGGCAATGGAATATATCGTGTTATCATTCCATCTGACAATAAGAAATCTCCCTCATTTCAAGCAGGTCAGTACAATTTGAGACTACACCAACCAGGCTATATGGACCCCAAATTCATCAGTTCTGAACTAGAGTGGTTATCTGCACTTGCTGATTCAGGAATACCTGTACCTAGGCCCTTCAGAAATCTTAACGGTGACTGGCTAACGACAATAGAGAGTGAATACGATGTCCCCTGCTCAAGGAATTGCTCATTAATTACATGGATTTCAGGTAGATTGCCAAAGAATCCCCAGATATATCACATGAAGGCAGTTGGTAATGTAATTGGTAGGATGCAGAGTCAATCGATAGATTGGAGGAAACCAAAGGGATTCTCACGCCCACATTGGGATTGGGATGGTCTCTACGGTGAAGGATTCCAGTATGGATTTGAACCAGAGGCAGCTAGAAACTCAATTCCAAAAGGATACCATGCTGCATTCACATCTGCAATTGAAAAAGTACGAGAAGGAATGGAGCAGTTGGGGAAGACCAAGAAGGTCTATGGTTTAATACATGCAGATTTAGGGGTTGATGGCAATATTCTCTTTCACAAAGGAGAAGCAAGGCCGATTGATTTCGATGACTGTGGATTTGGATACTGGCTATTTGATCTAGGTGTCGCATTGGCTCACTACTTCGTAGAGATAGAGAATCCTAATCCAGAGATGCGAGATGCGCTCATTGAAGGGTATAAGGAAACAACACCTCTGCCAGAGATAGATCTAGAATACCTTGACTTGTTCACTGTGGCCAGGCTGGCTCAGCTCGTATATTTCTATCACGGGATGTCGCTATTGAATCCTCAACATTTAGAGCAGGCACAAGTAGAGATGAGTCGGTATGGAAACGAACTCAAGCGTATTATGAAGAGGCTCCACTAATTAAATTCGCCTCATTATCTATTCACCTAAAACCAGAGAAGAATATTGAAGTCATTCAATTAGATAGCCAAATCCATTCTTTTGCTGAGTTCAGTAAATCCATGACTCTTCCAGAAAGCTAGACCATTGGAATTCGAGGAGGCAACAGACAATTGTAATCGATGTATACCTCGCTCAAGGAGCCAGTTTTTCACAAGCCCTACTAAATCGGATCCGATCCCCAATCGACGATACTTCTCTGTTACAACGAAAGTATCAATAAATCCCATATCACGATCCTTGTAGACGGGGGGCTTTTGCTGTGTATATGCCAATACAAAACCAACCACTTCATTATCTATGAGCGCGATATAGAAGATGGTATCATCAGATTTCATTCGTTCGCTATAATAGTCATGAACCAAACTTGCTGCGTTTCTAACCATTGAAAATCGGGAATCCAAATTCTCATGGTAGTCATTTATTTCATTCCATAGTTTGATAATATCATCTAAATTGGTTTCATCAGCTATACGATATTCTGGACTCGGCATGAGATTTCATGTCGTTTGAGGCGTCTTCTCTCTTAATGTTTCCTCAAATATAGAAGAAAGATGCAACATCTTATCTACAATGGATTGGATATGGAAATCATGTCAGAGGATACAAAGGATGTCATAGCACTTGATAGGCTGGGAGACCTTTCCCCTCGAGTGTCGTTTCTGTTCTCAATGATGGAGAAAGTACGCGAGAGGCTCATACGAGTAGTTGATAGGTTTGCGGATGATGAAATCGATTTCTCTCCAGATCTAAGCCACATTGAAACAATTGGAACCTTGCTTCTACACATAGCTGCAGTAGAATGGTCATGGATATTTGAGGACATTGATGGAGAAGAGATGGATTATGAGAAATGGAAGCATGCGTTCCCTCTTCGGGTGGATATTGCACAATTGACTGGACAAGGAAAGCAATTCTATCTCGACCAACTTCATGAAGTAAGAAAGGATGTTCGGAATCGACTGAGAGATCTTGATGATACAGAATTGCATCATCTTGTGGATCTCGGAGAAGAGAAGGTAAGTATAGAGTGGATACTATTTCACATAATCGAACATGAGGCGATGCATATTGGACAGATGTCAATTCTGTCGAGGTTATACAAGAACAGATGAGTTCTAACTAACCTAACAATGCTATGGACTAGGAAATTTGGCGTCGTGCGATGTACTAATAATGCAAGCAGTATGGAATTCCAGTGAAACGAGGTTTGACTCAGTTGACAATTTCAATAGAAAAAAGGCAGTTGAATCGAAATGAATGCATGACTCTTGCACAAATGGCGATTCGGACAAGAAGAAACACTCCGTTGGAAGGAAAGAAGTCAGTAGAGGAACTTGCGAAGGATATTGAGGAAGTATCCAATAATGAGTCCTTTCATATGTTAGTAGCTATGGACAACGGAACTCCTGTGGGGTGGATTCAATACTACGTTGGATTTCCACTTATGGCATTCATTGAGGAGTTCCTGCCTGTAGTAGATTCTTCGTACGATACTGAAAATATTGCCATTCAACTAATTGAAGCTGCAAAGAAGAATATCGCAGATTTGGAGTATACTAGACTTGAAGTCATGTTGGTTCTGCGAACTGAAGACCATAGGAAAGAAGCGAAGAACCTTATCGATTGGTATACAAAATGTGGTTTTCAGTTTGCATCTGAAGAGGCACATATGAAATGTAATCTTAGTAATGTAGATACATCAAGAGACCTCAACCTAGAAAACTACTCTTTAAAGAAATTCTCTGAGGTTTCCTCCAAGTCATTGGAAAAGGTATGTTTAGAAATATTCACTGACGGAGATGATGATCTCTTTAGCTCCATGAATCATGCAGAGCAACTGGTGACTGCAGGATACTTCTTTGATAAAAGCAGACCATTCCATGATGACGCATCACCAATTCTAATGAAAGATGACAAAATACTTGGCTTTGTTATAACGAGAATAAAAGGTGATGAAGCAGAAATTGGACCGGTAGGCTTGGTAGAAGAAGCAAGAGGGAAAGGCCTTGCTAGTTCCTTGTTTACCTTTGCATTACAGAAACTCAAGAATGACCATATGAATCAAGCGTTTCTTGACATGTCCAGATACAATGCTCCTGCAAGGAAACTCTATTCCAAGTATGGATTCAATGATGAGTACTACAAACTATTCTATTACTGGTCACCATAGAGATCTCTAGATGTGAATTCTTTGCTGGGTCAGAGGAGTTCTGAAATATCAAGTCCTCTTGCCTCAGCTTTCTTTTTCATCCATTCGCTCCTATTCTCCGGAGGGGTTTTCTTGTCTTCAGGAGCTCGAGAGATGAGCTTCAAAGCATCCTCGGTGCAACTGATGGTACATACTCCACATCCAACACATTTTCTGTGATCTACTTGACAATTCGATCCTATCATCGATAGAGCCTCAAATTGACAGCGAACAATGCATGTCGCACAACCTGTGCATTTATCCTCATCAATATCAATGATAAAATTCGATCTAACGAAAGCATGAGGCTGACCATATTTTACCATTCCAGTCAGCATGACGCAGCAACAAGTGCAACAATTGCAGATGTATGAATGCCCCTGTTGAACATTCATAGCACAATGCACCAAACCAGCTTCTTCTGCCTCGCGAAGAATCCTCATGGAGTCTTCTTTTGAGATGACTGTAGTCAGTGAATCTTCTGTGTATGCATCCGGCCTCGAAGAGAAAAGGAGACAAACCGAAGAGGGATAGGAGCATTTTTGATTCAGCAGATTCTTCTGTTTCTTGCACATGCACTCCCTTAGACCCCAAGATTTGGCATTTCCAATTATGCTCTCAGCTACTTCATAAGGATAAATCTCGAGATCTGTAGAAATTGACCTGTTAATAGGGATTACTTTGAATATGGCAGGTTGCGTATCAAAGAGACCTTCATTCCTGCTCTTGGCAAAGTATTCATCCACTAGCTGAGCGAAATTCCTATCCATTCGAGACATCTGGTTCTCCCAAATCCCTCCAATGAAAACCGTCAGAGCGTATCGTTTGCCAGAGTTAGACAGCCAGGAATAAATTTGACCTTTCTCCACCATCCTATCCAGCTTTCTTTCTAATTCGTCTGATGGTAAATGGAGCCGATCAGCGAGTTCCTTGATGGTTTCACCACGAAGCTTCAATTTACTAGCTATGTCAGCTTCGTCATCTGCGAATATCCATCTCAATATCTTTAGATGTGTTCCATCTTCTACCGGTGGAAATCCATTTGGGATTTTATTGAGAGTTGCTGCTAGACGCTCATATACATCCGCTGTCATTTCTTTTCGAAAGAAAGGATATGTAAAACAGTCTAATCATCTCTTCGATAACCTTGTTTCAGTCGACGTTGAATGGTAATGAGTAATCCTATGGCAATTAGAACTCCAACTCCTATTGAGATTAATGTACTGACTGGAGAAATAAAGGTCAATGAACGTGTCCAAACCTCAACCAAAATGAGATGAACAGAAGCGCTTGAATCACTAGTGTTGTTGAACAGAAAATTATACTGTTCGTGTGCATTCGGAATTTGGAAGCTGAAGGTCTGTAGGATGTGGACATTTTTCATCCCCTCAGTGTAGTGTCCATTGATTGTAAGATAGATACTACCTCCTTCCACATCAACTTCTCCCTGTAAAATGGATGAACCTAGTATTTTCGGATGATAGACAGTCCCATCATCATACGGACCATAGGATGAGTGAGATTCAACAATAAACGAGCTATCCAGAACCACTTCTTCCTCAGTGATAGGAATCACAGATGCAGAGATAAGAATCAAACTAAGAATGATTAGACCTACTGATAATGAGGATAGTTGTGTTCGATTCAATTGCACGACTCGTGTATTGAATATACAGCCTAAGGTAATAAAAGCTAACAAAATGATGCCATGCGATGATTGTACAAATGGAATTTCGATTCATGGAGGCGTCCAATCAGAAGGAAGTCTTGCGGCAATGACCCGTAAGAGGTCCTTCGTTCGTGAGTCATCATTCCTACAGCTCTCCCAAATCTCTTGCTTGAATAATACATCTGCTCCATTCAGTATTGCGAATGAAAGTAAGGCAGTATCAGGCAGAGCTCTCTCGGTACAGTTCTCTAAATCCCAAATCTTTCTATCGATTAGCTCCTTCACGAACTTCTTCAATTGGTCTGGGGAGAAATCTAACTCCTTCACTTTTGCAGCTTGTGCTTCATTCTCGTCTACAGGTGTTCCTCGTGGTATTCTCGAGTGTACGACCTTATCAGATGTAATATTGATTCTAAGACGTGTGTGAAAGGCCGTATGTCCAGCTCGGTATTCAAACATAAAGCTAGATAGTCTGGAGTTGTCTTTCAAGAGATCCTTCAGATAGTTCTTCAATTCCTTCTTACTGTAGCTCACGAATTCCTCCCTCTTTGTATATGGGATTGTTAACTATTACTTCCAAGAAACTGTAACAAAATAAGGTATGTGAAATTAAGAAATAGAGATGGAGAACTAAACTAGTTCTCCAATCAATTAATCATTTATTTCTCAAGAAGGTCTTGTTTAGGATAATTGAGAGTATCAGCCATCCAAAGGTTGCATACATCATCATGAATTTGAGAGTCGCAAAGAGTGAATGTGCGATAGCAAACCAACTCGGAAAGCTCACCGGATCAAAGGTCATGAGGAAGAGAAAGATATTCTCAATACCGTCACATATTGCGGAGGAAACACCAATCCAAGTAAAGGCTGAAGCTATTTTCTTGGCGAGGCTTCCATCCTTGTAATTCCATGATAGATATCTGGTACTATAATAGAAACCAGTTCCATATGAGAGGATGTAGACATAATCAGCTAGATTTCCTAGTCTGAAAAGAGTCATTCCTTCTGCAGTCAATAGGGAGAAGTAATACTTGATAATATCTGCATTGAATCCTAATTGTGTATCATCCATAGTTCCCGCATATCCAGAGGCTTGTAGGAGGAAGATGACTACTGGCATAATACACAGGATTGAGATTAGACTAAGAATAATGGGTTTCTTCAGTGATTTCCTATCATTATTCAGCACTTGGGTCCGTTCTTGAACCACTACTTCAGATTTCTGTATCATTTGATCACCTTATCATATTAGTGAATGCTTGTTCACTTATGATATTATAAATGAATGTTCATTTATAATAGTTTGGAAGAGCGCTTATATAAGTGAACGGTTATTCATTAATTGCGATGAGAACAAGAGACCAATCCAAATATGATGCCATTGTCGATGCCTCCATCAAGCTAGTAAATGAGCTGGGTTTTGATGGAATCTCCATATCGAAGATTGCCGCACAAGCAGAAGTATCTCCAGCTACAATCTACATCTATTTCAAGAACAAAGAAGATCTCTTCACGAAGATCTACATCGACGTCAGACAGAAGATGAGTGAAGGAGCTCTTCAGGATGTACAAGAGGATATGGCTCTTGAACAGGCATTTAAAACTGCAATGCATAGCACATTTCAGTTCTATCTAGATCATCGTGATTTTATGTTCTACAGAGAACGGTTTGAACAAACATCGATGATGCAATCCATTGATGAGAACCAGTTTGAACTCTATCGCTTTAGTACTAGCTTACTTCAACGAGGTGTAAAAGAAGGAATCATTAGGAATCTACCAATACCACTCCTGGCTGCTTTCTCGTTCGTACCAATCATAACAATCCTCAGACTACATCTTGATGGTGTCCTCAAAATGAGTAAGAAAGAGATCTCAGAGGCATGTGATATTGCATGGGATTCAATTCGAAAACTGCGAGAGTAATCTTCAAATCTGAAAGGGTAGCGGTAGCTTACAGAATGAGGAAAGACGAGTCGTGGCAAGATCTTGCTCAATACTATGATGAAAGAGCGCTAGAATATGACGCAGTCTATTCAGGCAAGGGACCTTCATTTCCCAATCAAAGACCATACATTGAGGATGTAGAACATATTCAAGGACTAGTTTCCCAATTTGGACATGAAAGGATCATTGACATTGCATGTGGAACAGGGTTTTGGCTTCCCTACTACGCTTCAAATTGTACTGAGATTACCATGCTTGATCAATCAGTAAAGATGCTGGAACAAGCAAAAAAACGAGCAAGAGAGGAGGGGATATTTGAAAAATGTAAATTCATTCGAGGGGATTTCTTTGAGCTGGAATTGGACCAGACGTGTTTTCAGAGTGCAATCATCGGATTTCTTCTAAGTCATCTAACAGATAGTGCAATCAGAAACCTACTCACAAAACTGAATTCGATTTTGGTACAAGATGCACAGCTGTTGATAATTGATTCCGCTTGGAGTAAAGAAAGACAAATTTACCGCGAGAAGGAGGGAATGCAGAAACGGAAACTTGATGATGGTCGCGTATTCTCTATCTACAAACGTTATTTCGACATTGGGGAGCTTGACCATGTGTTGGAACCCTACGGGTTTCACCAAAAAGAATCATACTTCGGTGATGCATTCTTGGCTCTTGTTCTAGAAACGAAATAGAAATCATATATCAGAGATCTCCATTCTCATTCTTCTCATTACCTCTACGAATCCACATCGTTCCCAGAACCGAATACCCTTTTCATTCATCGATGCAACAGACAATTGAATCATCGAAAGTTCTCGTTCCTCAAACCATTCCATTGCGAGATTGACGAGCTTCGATCCGATTCCTAATCTTCGGAATTCATCAGTAACAAAGAGTCCATCTATAACGCCAAAACGCTGAATCATATGCACTGGAGGTGCCTTTTGAATCTGGGCACAAATATACCCAATGGGAACACCTCTTCTACTGGCAATATAGAAAATCGTATCTTCAGAAGCGAGCTGGCTGATACAATATTCTCGTACTTTCAAGTGTGCATCATCGACCATTGAGAGACGCGAATCAAGTTCTGCATGATAAAGACGCGATTCATTCCAAAGGAACATGATATCATCAACATCTTTGTCACATGCTACGCGATATTCGTATTCAGTAGAATCCATATGCCCCACCTGACAGAAGGATGAGAATACTATCTTTTGAATCTGATGTCTACTATTCTGATGCACGGAATAGTTTTAGTGTCAGAATAGGATGCAAAGGAAAGGCGTGTGAAGATATGATGCAGATTCATTGGAGAGGAAACATACGATGCGAGAAGATAGATTGGATTTTGGATGACAAAGAGATTACCTTAGATGACGCCTTAGAAGCACGAAGGGATGATATTTGGAAGAGTGTAGTGAGTGATTATCCTGATACTTACGATGGCAATCTCCTTTCTCTGCAGCACTACAATACTGACTCCGATTCCATGACGCTATACATGAATACGATCAAGTTCTCACGCATATTGACCCTTGAGAGGCTGAAGGTGCACCTAAAGCCTTATGGTGCAATAGGCATGCAGCTAATAGTTCTCTCTCCAGACAAAGACCGAATTCTAATTGGGCAACGATCAAAGGATGCCATGTATTGTCCTTTATTTTACAGTGTACCTGGAGGAATGCTGGAAATTGAGGATACGAAAAGCAGTTTTAGGGATGCTTGCCTTCGCGAGTTTAATGAAGAGACCCAACTGAGCTTATCAAAAGACATTCATCTTGTGGGCATTGCATCAGAGATTAATGGCACGGTGGGTGTTGTCTTTCTTCTTTGTGGCACTGCTAGGGATCCTGTAGATGTTGGAATGCCAGTTCAAGGTAATGAAGAGTGGGAGAATCGCATTCTACGATGGTATTCAGTGAGAGAATTAAGTCAATTCACATTCTCCAATAGTCTAGAGGGAGTAGTATATGCTAGAAAAAATATAGAGAGTTGGTAGTGGCAAGGATACTCTTCTTTTGAAATAATCAAACTATTCAGGGCTCCAAGAGAATATCTGGATGGTGAATCTCTTCTCGAATCCTAGAGAGGAATAGAGTCCGTACGCAATAGGATTGATGGTGCTTACAGAAAGGCCAATGGTTTGTGGATTCCCAGAAAGCCTGCTCGTTGATTCAAGAATTAATGCCCGACCGAGACCCATACCACGATATGGTTGTATGACTCCGATAGGTCCGATTTCGATAAAGTCACTAAACAAACGTATTACGTTGTATCCAATGATTTCACCTCCTTTCTCAAAGACGATTGAAGCCTCTGCATCAAAGGTTTCATTTCTCTTCAACCAACCCACCACAGCACCATAGAGCTGAGAATCGGTGCATTTAATGGACCATTCATCTAAGCTGTTTCGGAATGTCTTGTGCACGACGTCCTTTACCTCATCATTCGAGATGTTGGACATTGGAACAACTTCAATACCATTTGGAATTGAGTACTCCATCTGCCTCAATTTCGAATACTCTGTATCCATGAAGAATTCTTCTGAATTGAGGGCAAATCCTGCTTTCTGATACCAATCTGCATACGTAGGTTGCACTACTTTTGCCTGGTCGCTATGTGGTTCCATCCAGATATCTAGCTTGGTCTTTGAATGGGTTTTTGCTAGTTTCTTTGAGTGCTCAATCAAGGCAATAGCTACTGTTTCTTGATTCACTTTGGGATGAACAATAGGCTGCCAAGGGTGAGATATTCCTATCTCACCCCAATCTATCCACATGCTTAATTGACCTAGGAGTTCTCCATTTTCATCGCTCTTAGCTATGATCATGATATAATCATCGCCATGATGCATCAGTTGTTCCATTTCATACTTGATTGAATCTATTGTTCGTTCTTCGTTACGTAATGGCGAATTCTGGCGCGACTCAAAAATCAGTTGAGCATGCGCATCGATGTCAATATCTTCCATCCTCTTGATCTCTAATTTCATCAGATAGAACTCCTAATGATAGAGAACAATCTACTGCTTTTGATTATAACGACTGGCAACAATGCCAAAATGAACAGAAGTGTCGCTTCATGTTATGATGCAAGCTGGCTGCACGCATAGCAAATTGGTGATAATATAAAACCCAAAACAAGACCCAAAGGCAATACACTCCAAAAAGAAGGCCAGAAATCAACAGGTTCTGCAGGAGATGAGGAGAACCTTTCTTGTAGCATTCCAGGAAGCATGACCATTAATATTGCAAATAATATTCCACAAAATACACTCAGAATTACATATGCGATCCCCACTTGTTTCAAGGTGACCACCGCAAATACCTCCAATTACTATCTAACTAGTTATTTGATTTTATGGTTTTCGATTATATTTTGCGTAAACTAGAACTAATCAAATTCCAACAGGGAAGATTCGTGAATAAGATATGGACCGGAAGCTCATCTGATTGTCATCTTTCACTTCAATCAATCATTTTCGGAAAAACGACTGGTTTTACCTGCAAAGGAGAATATAAGCAGGTTTTCTCGATGAGTTCTAGTTCCAATGTACAATCGTTTCCAATTATCCTCATCTGTATCACTTGTTTTGATACTCCTTTTTTCTTCAGGATGCTATAGTTCTGTCCTAGGAACATTTCAATTCGTTTCAGCTCAAGATGAACCATACAATGTTATTCTCATGATTGGAGATGGAATGGGGTGGGAACATATCGAATTGGGCAAGCTCGTAGAAGTTGGCGCTAGTGGAAATCTATCAATGCAACAAGCACCCTTACATCTCAATATTACAACACATAATGCTGATTCACGCACTACAGACTCAGCAGCTGCCGCAACTGCTATGGCAACAGGGGAAAAGACCGATAACGGCAAGATTTCAGTTCGCCCCGATGGAGAGTCTATCGATACGATATTAGAGATCGCTCAAGCTAATGGAAAATCAACAGGTCTTGTTGCTACAACGCTCATTCAACATGCTACACCTGCGGCATTTATGACTCATGTGAGTAATAGGAACAATTACTCCGAGATAACAAGACAGCTAGTTGAGGAGGCCGGAGTAGATGTTCTGCTTGGTGGTGGTCTGGAATACTTCTCAGATTCACAATTGCTAGCAATGGAAGATGCAGGATATTCAATTGTCTACAACCGTTCTGCACTGTTCAGTGTTTCATCAGGCAGGCTGCTTGGTCTTTTCGCAGAGCAATATCTTGAGTATGAAGAGAATCGTATCTTCGATGTAACTCCATCCCTTGCTGAGATGACAGGCAAGTCATTGGAACTACTCTCTCAAGATTCAGATGGATTCTTTCTAATGGTCGAGGGAAGCAAAATCGATTATGCTGCACATGACCATGATAGAGTTGGAGTAGCGCTCGAAGTCATCGCATTTCATGAAGCGGTTTCAGTGGCAATAGAGTACATGCAGGCTCACAGTAACACAATCCTAATTGTGACTGCAGACCACGAAACAGGAGGACTGGCGATTGCAGGCGATAGCCTCTCTGATGACCTACCGAATTCAATACTGAATGAGGAGCAGAGAAGGTCACTCCGTATATCCAGAGCAGAGAACATAACTGCCTTCTGGTCTACAACAGCCCACACAAATACTACAGTTCCACTTTTTGCGTTTGGCGATATATTTGATCAGCAAATCAACGGGGATGTCATTGATAACACAGACATCTTCTTTGAAATGATCAACTTCTTCTCTAAAGACTCGACCTTTAGGACTGACTGGAATCCTGAGAATCCTCCCGAATTCTTCACACTGGTGGTTCTTACAGGATCTATTATTGTAGCTCTGGTTGTATTAGTCGCTTTATGGCGTAGAAGATTATCAAACTAGTCTATCAGATTAATCAAAAGGGAGAGAAAAAAGGGAGCATTAGTATCATTCAACTTAAATATCGGATAGAAAGCATATGGATGACTTCGTGACTTGTTTTGGGAGTCACTCGTAAGAGGAGCGTGTTAAATGATGAATCGACTTGAAATTTTGTTAGTTATTCTAGTACCATTGATGTGCTTATTGACTGCAATAGTACTACCATTATTTGGTCTCGTGCCATATGGAATCCATATTTTCGTTAGCATAATAGTGGTTGGCGCTAGCTTGTTCGTAACATTGATTCTAGTTGCGCGACAGAAATATAGTAGTTCAGAGGCGTTTACTATTCTACTAGCATCAATACTCTCTCTTATAGGCTATTTCTACACAATAGTGATTCTAGGGGGCTCTGTGTCTCTAATACCCCTAATCATTGACGTTACTCTCACGGGAGTTGGTATAATCCTATCATTATTATTAATGAGGAGAAGACCAATTGAAAGGATACAGGTCGAAGATTCCTCAGAGGAGAGTGCAGGTGAAAGTAAGCCGGAAAGTTCTCTACGCAGAACCCTTCGTATATGGAGAAAACCAATCCTATATGTTGTAGGCTTCATGGCCATTGGTGTCATGGCTATGCTGATTATCAGACCCCCATCAACCATTTTAGATCTTCCTATTACCATTGGAGCAGGGATTCTATTTGGGTTACTTGGTGTATGCTATTTCGTAGGAACAGGTCGTACGAAAGTCGTAAGCAGCTAAATAATCATCCTTGGCAATTGAAGCAATATTGGTGATTCTTGATAAATAAGAGAAAAACAAAAGGGAGAGAAAGAAGGAAAGCCTCGCTGGCTCTCCTTCGTTTGCTAGTACGCTTGGATATAGAAGTGGATGAACTCTGGACCTTGCTCCTTGAATCTTTCTTTCGAAACCCGCATTTCAAGAAGAGGTTGAAAGGGATTTCTGTTGATTGTCCCGATCTAGCGTTCTTTGTTTAAATGTGAAAGAAATATTGAGAGAATAGTTTCTTTTCGAAAGATTCTAATTCGAAGAATGTGACAAGCGTTCAGAGGTATTTGCAATGTCTTCGCAGGAGAATCAAGAGTTCAAAGCCATCAAGATACTAACATACATCTTGGTAGCATTAACAATTATTGGAGGACTTATTGTTCTTAACACAGATTGGACAACGGACATTGTCTTGGCTGTCACAAGATTGGGATTCATGTTGTCTTTGGGTATTAGCGGGCTAACGCTAGCAATAGTGTCGCTTGCCGTCAGAAAGAAGAATTAGTAGAGACATGATAGGAAGTTGGTTAACTGGAAGAATAACATATTCCAAAAATAAATAGGATGAGCAACGCTTGCTTTAGATGAATAGTTCCTGGATCAACCTAGTCACTGATTTCGGCATCGAAACAGACGGTAAAAAGGAGAGAAACGAAGGAGGGGAACGCTCCCCATCCTTCGGAAACTAGGTACGCTTAGATACAGCGGTGGATGACCTCGGGGCCTTGCTCCTCGAACTCCTTGCGAGATACCCACATCTTCTGGAAGGTCTTCAGTGAAGCCAGGATGCTTCCGCCGATCCAGACTGAGTATTGTCTCTCGGGTGGAGCGATGATTCGGACCTCGATGTTCTCTGGGACTAGCTCGGTGATCTCTTTGTGGAGTCGTTCCTTGAGTCCTGGGAACATGGTTGAACCGCCTGAAAGGACGATGTTAGCGTATAGGTCACGTCGCAAGTCAACGTCACAAGCCTTGATAGACTCGACAATGTGCTCATCGAGTGGCATTGTGTCTAGACCAATTGCGCTTGGATTGAAGAATAGCTCAGGTGCCTGGAAGCGCTCTGCGCCAACAGTGATTACCTCACCGTCTGGGAGCATGTAGGGCTTGTCAACACCAGCCTTGTCTGCAACGGTCCTCTCTCTCTCAGGATCAAGAGCAACGTAACAGAGCTTCTCCTTGACATCACGGACAATCTCTTTCTCTGCACCGCTCACGAATGAGTAACCTCTCTGTCTGAGAAGTCTGCGCAGGTACTCAGTAATATCACGTCCAGCAAGGTCAATTCTTCTGATCGCGTGGTTGATTGAGAATCCTTCGTACACAGGTACGATGTGAGTGACACCGTCACCGGAGTCAATAACTAGACCAGTGGTCCTACCTGATGCGTACA
>JAEORN010000085.1 GCA_016840825.1 Candidatus Thorarchaeota archaeon
GTCACCATCGCTCGTGATAGGCACGAGGTTAGAGACCTCATTTTAGGTCTCTCGAGGTCTCTGCCTGAAGGAGTTTCACTCATCGTGATAGATTCTATCACAAGATTGCTAGATATGGCTCGAAATGACCCAATACTGTGGGGAAGAGAACTGTTCGAAGAGGCGCTTCCGACACTTGTGGGAATTGTGGATGAGAAGGGAGGGAATGTCATAATCACCAGTGAGAGTCGAGCCATGAATGAAACAGGTAACTTAGCAGTGCATCATCGCACTATCAAAAAATGGGTTGATCATGATATTTTGCTTGTCAGGAACACTTTGGAAGACACAACACGAATAATGAGGATTATTGACACAGCTGAAGATCAGGAACAGATTGGAATACTACGATTAGTGGAAAATGGCATTCCAATAGTGCAACCACAGACTTCTAGGATGTCTGCATCAGTTGGAGGGCATGGATAGTGTTTGGGAAAAGCATCATCAAACTGATTGGATTGATATTTGCTGGAGCAATAGCTCTTGCAGGTGGTGCTGAACTCCTAGCTTCAGTTGTTGCAGTTGTTCTTGCATTTCGTGCTGGTAATCCAATCCCTCTTTTACTCGTAGGCATAGTCACAATTGTGCTTCTCAGGATTGTCAAGAAACAGACTAGTGATACGCCTGTAAAGATGATACTCAATATAGTAGCATATGCAGCGACCGGATATTTGGTCGTAGTGGCTTTTGTAGTTGCTCTACCTTTCGGTTTAGTGGCATCTGTTGCAACAGCCATTGCTACATCTGTCATTGTTTCCTTCCTCGGCGATCCCTCATCACTAATGGTCCAGATTCAAGAATTCCTTCCTCAAACATTTGGAAACTCGATAGGTGGTCTTTCGAAGAGAGTTGTACAGACTGGAGATGGGTCGTCATTCATGGTAAATTCTTCAAACAGTATCATCGTCATTGATTCAGAGTGCCGAACCAAGGTTGTAGAGTTAATGCGAGATCGTTCCTTGCTACCTATTTCATTGACTCATTTCGAGGATCTTGATGTCCTCTTCATTGCAAGTAGTGGAGACCGGTCAATGTTTGATAGAGTCAATACTCTCCTTCATACGTATGGGATTGAGGTCAAAGGACCTACACCTGCGCTTCTCGCAGAAGCCATTCAGATGATACCAATAATTGACGAACAGAATGGACTAATGATGAAAGAGTATAGAATTACAAGAGATGAGAAGACTGTCGAAGACCTATTGTCATTGTGGCCAGTTCGAATGACCATCTTTCCAACAGAAGGGGGACTCAAGGTTCTTGTTCCAGAATTTGAAGCAACAGGTCTCAATGTTGAACCACTGAGACAGGGATTCGAATCTGAAGTGCTTCTTCATCGCAATTTTACTAGTATACGGGAGGCTATGGAATCTGTTGAGAGTGCCGCTTGAAACACTAGATGTCCCTACTGAATCAATGATTAGATTCGCGCCTCGCGTACTTCAACAATCATTTAGTAGCATCATCCTTCCTCGACAGATCAGCCTGCTCCATGGGTCCGAGCGAGCACCTCTGAGCATTATAGCACATAGTATTGCAGTATCAGCCGCAAGGTCTCTTCCAGGAGCGAAATGTGTGTTCTTGGATTCTGGGACCAATTATAGCCCAGCCTTAGTTAGATCTATTTGTCCCTCGACTGAAAATACATCAGGGATTCTAGAACGCATAATAGTAGGGCAGGTGATGGGGCTTGCTGACATCAAAGAAGCAATCAGCATGCTCTCAGGATTGGGTATTATCTCAGTCATAGTCCTAGATAGTCTAACGGGCGCCTTGAACTTATCTGGATCTCCAGGAACGAAAGGCCGACAACGAGAGTTATTTCATACCCTTGAAGCAATTCGAAAGGCATTCAACGAGTACAACACACATACCCTGATTACCGATTACTCTTCTAGAAATTGGACTTCAGGAGAATCTTCGCCAATAGGAGGTAATGTACTCTCTCATGCTGTTGATAGTGTTCTACGAATTGACAGACTGCGAACCAATGAGAATTTGATTCGAATACTAACAGAACGCTGCACCGCTTCAACGAATCCACCGAGTATCATTGTCAGGGCAGATTCTAAGGGACTCCGTAGCATGAAGTGAGAGGTTTGGAAAATGGGTGTGAAAAACTGGAATATTCTGATTCCTTGGCAATGGGCAGGACTTGAGGAGATTAGTCCGGGAGTAATAGCAATAGATGTTCCCAACTATCTCACAAGGCGTCTCTCTGTCATGAAA
>JAEORN010000011.1 GCA_016840825.1 Candidatus Thorarchaeota archaeon
CGTTTATTACCCGGTGAAGATGTCCTAGAATCCTTGGAGGGTCTTGTTGTCGATAATGAGATACAAGGAGGACAGATTTCCTTGATAGGTGCGATATCTCAAGCAAGACTAGGATACTTCGATTTAGAATCAAAGATTTACAGGCAAATATCAATAGATGAGGATGTAGAAGTAACAAGCTGTATAGGTAACATCTCAAGACTTGAAGACGGAACGCCTATTGTTCATGCACACATTGTAGTCGCAGACGAAAGTGGAAAGTCACATAGTGGACACCTAATGAAAGGATGCATCGTATCAATTACGATAGAGGTAGTGATCAATGTGTTTGAGGGTGGCCTTCTGCGGACAAAGGATGATCTAACAGGATTGAATTTGCTCAATCTACATTCGCATTCCTGATGGATGCTGCAATTCTCTCGAGTTCTTCACGGGGTGCCATAGCATCTCGATAGCCTGAAGGGAATCGAAAACCAAAGTCAGCTCCTGCACCTCGAGGTATAACATGAAAGTGGAGATGAGGGACCTCTTGACCTGCATGTTTGCCATTTGCCACTGTATTTAGTATCCCTACGCCTTCATAGAGAGAGGCAACTTTCCGATCAAGAAGAGAGAGTTTGGTTATAAGATGCTCAAGAACCCTTGGATCAGCATCAAGCATGTTTGTGTAATGGTCTTTTGGAATAAGAAGACAATGTCCCTCTGAAATTGGAAAGATATCCATAAATGCCATGCATACATCATCCTCAAATATTATAGTCGCTGGCATATCACCCTTCACTATTTTGCAGAAAATGCAATCTTGTTTGTTCATACAATACACCCATACAAGATATTAGATAAACCGTTCGAATTGAATTATAGCTATCCCCGCAAGTCTCATTAGTTTATCTCACAAAAAGCAGGAATGCTTGGGTATAGAAGGTGTACCATTTGAGTGGACGAAGAAAACTAGTATACTTTGATCAGACCCAGAATGAAAGGGGACGCCTTGATTCAACCTACTCGGACCTAGGAAGACTGCTCAAAGATAATGACTACGATGTGGAACCTTATACAGAGTTTATGATCCTCCCAAAGAATCTAGAACATTGTTCAGTGCTGGTTCTTGGTTGCCCGAATAGCTCAAAACTGAGACAGGCCGAAATAGATGCTCTAAAGAAGTTTGTAAGAAATGGAGGAGGATTATTTCTTCTCTCACTATCGGGAGGAGACAGAGGACTAATGAACAATATGTCTAGCATCTCTGAAACATTCGGTATTGAGTTTGAGAATACAGCAGTAAAAGATGATAGAAACAATGCGGGACTCCCTACTATGCCCTTGATTAAGGATTTCACCGGACACCCAGTCACAAAGGATATCAAAGATGTTCTACTCCCTTCAGCCTGCTCACTCAGAGTTGCTGAGAAAGTTAATATCGTTGCCAAGACTTCAGATACTGCAGACCCACCAAGTAAACCAATAATTGCTGCTGCTCAATTCGGTAAAGGTAAGGTCATCTGTTCAGGCAGTTATGAGATATTTCGAAGAGGGGGAGGATTAAAACATCCTGGAAATGTGCAATTCGCTTTGAATGCCTTCCTGTGGTTGAGTGGAGGTGCAATGGAAACTATTGAAGAAGAGGAGGTGATTCTTGTGTCAGAAGAGCAAGTAGAAAAATCTGCAACTAAACCTGCGGTTGCATCAAAAGAAATGGAACAGACATTACGTAGATTGGTAAACGCAGTTTTTGATTTACAGAAGGATATTGGTAAATTGACCAAAGAAATATCTCAGGTGGATGAAAATATCGCACATCTACGAAACCAATTCCAAGATTTTGCGGAGAAGACACAAGAACAACTTGGAATGATGATACCTTCGAAGCAATTCAAAACTGACGACGAGAACAAAGCAGCAACGCTGGAAATGGACATCAAGTCATTAGAAGCTGAGCTTCGTTCAGTAGAACAACTTCAAGAGCATATAGAGCAACGGCATTATTCAGGTGCGATGCCTCAAGAAGCTTATGATGAGCAATCACAGAAGCTAATAGAACGGATAGAAAGCCTCTCAAAGAAGATCGAGAAGAAGAAAGAAGAATTTGGAAGTCTATGAGTCATCTAGATGGATCGCATTTGCCTAAAGTCGAACTATCTCCCCATTCCGTCGTACCCTGACTTTCATGGATATTGAACTAAGATGTTCAATTTCATAGGTAATCGTTTCATTCTTGTTTTTGATGGATATGCTGTGACTCAAGTATGAAAGATTATCTTCATCAGAAGACCATGTTCTTGCTGACTTCTCAGATACTAACTGGCTGTTAAGATAGAGTTGAGACTGCAATGTTTTCTGCCTTCTAAATAATTGGTCGAGAGCACCGATGAATCGTATCTTCAAAATGTCATCGTCGAGTAACACCAGCTTTTCTTGAAAGGGACCTCTTGTTTCTCTCATGTAGGCAATCCTTTCACTCAATGGCCGAAGTTTCTTGGAAAGAGTCCTTTTCATCCATCTAACAGGAGTAGTAATTACAAGCCAGAATGCTCCGATTTTGTCAGCTAGGACATATGATATGAAAATAAGAAGAACTGGAAACAAGTAAATCGACCTACTGGGTATCATTATTGCTAAAGCGAGAGCCCAAGGTAGAATGAGCATAGAGTATGAGAACGGAACTCGATCATCTTCGCTTGTTATCATTCTAGCAGAAGAGAATATTGAGAAGAATGGTGCGAATAGGACAAAATAGTACTTGTACACTCCACGAGGACCCATTAAATGAACCCATAGCATCAATATCATAGCTAGGAACAATAATCGGCGCATATAGTAGATTGATCTATCACTGGATTTCCGTTCAAGTAGCATAAATCCGAATATAGCCATTACACCGAAGGTCAACAAGAAACCATAGTAAACAAAAAGATCTAGAATCATTGCAATCCCTGGTAAGCCTGCTGCAACAGGAAGCACTTGAAATCTGATAGGACTACCATATCCTGGTAACTCTGTGAAAGAGTCGAGTGGGAAACCTCCTGCAGCCAGTGATAGATTGTTCAAGAACCAAGGGGTGGCAATGATGTACGGAAGAAAAACAGCTAAAACGAAGCTAAGAACAAGTGCAACACTTCCCATGAATCCCCTCAAATCAAAGTAGCTCCGTGCAAAGGCGAATATGCTCATCTTCCGTCGTTGTTCCTTCATCTCTTCAGATTCAGGTGGTTGTTGACGTACGACGAGATATACTATTAGAGGAATTCCAAGAAACCAAGCAGTCTGTTTGAAGAGAGCTGCACATACGATAAGAATTGTGCCTGTATGTTTTCGTCCTTTAATCAACATGTAAAATCCACAAAAGAAGAAGAAGATAAAGGGAGCTGGATTTAGCCAGATGAATAAAGTGTAGTATAGTGTTAATGGATTGAACAGGTACGTAAATGCTGCAACTTCACCAACACGTCGATTTTTTGATAGCTCTCGTGCGATTCCATAAACAGGAAAAACTGTAAGATAGCCAAATGATGCTATTAGTAGGCCAATGCCCCAGTTGTCAACAGGCAATGCAATCCCAGCGGCATAGAGATATGCGTAAAAGGGAGGGAACATGTAAGCTCCATTCTCGTTTGTATAGCCTCTCAAGATTATATATCCGAAGTCAGCGTCATAGGGTAAGACACCTCTTAGTATGTTATGACCCCAGTGCACGTAGTAAAAGCTATAGTCCGTATATCCCTCGAATTGAATTGAAACTGAAAGTCCAAAAATATCGACGACATCGTTCCCGAGCCACACTCCACGAGTGCGCCAAAATGATGTGTCCATATAATCTGCAACTGCAAGATTAAATATTGCAATCCAAACTTGAAGAGCTACTACCAATATCAATAGAAATAGCAGATTTTCAAATACAAATTTGACTGCCCTATCGGTTTTTGGTAAATTGCTCATGGTTCCTTGTTCTTAGAGCGCTACTGATTAACTCTTTCCTTTGCAGAAGCATGGCTTTCATTCATCAGAACTAGAGTGGAGGACTGCGATACTGGAAGCGCCAGTCTTACTTACATCTATGACTGGAACTCCCTCCCACGATTGAATATCAGTATGGGTAATGAGAAAGATTTGTTGGAATGACTGATCATTCAAGAGATTCTGAACCACGGATAATCGTCTTTGTCTATCTAAACCCCCGAGGGGTTCATCTAGAAGAACACAACGCACCCTTGGTGAGATCGCAGGACTCTCTTTTAGAGGGCGAATCGCGCTCATAGTGCGGCTAATCCCCAATCTTAGAGCCAAACTGACTGCGGTTCTATCACCATAGCTTAATTGTGAGGTTTTCTTCGTTGCATTATCTCGTTTATCTTGGATCTTCAAAAGAAGACCAGCACCACCTCTCCCAGATGCCTTAGTAGGAATCAAATCGACTCCAGAGTATTGATCATTAGTAAAGGCTCGGACATAGGGATTTGTGGCACCTCTTACAATTCCAATGAGTCTCTTCTGAATAACATAGTCAGCTAGGAAACCACTTACCAATTTCCTTCGGATGTATTGAGTATGCTCTCGGAGAGATTTTAGATTCTCCATTTCAGCTCCTATGTTTTTCATGGAAATGATATCTTCACTGAGTTTTTTGATCCGCAATTCTTCCTCTTGAATAGAGTCCTCAATTGATTTGTACTCACTCTCCAGTGATTTGAGGTCTCCTTCTAGACGAGTCAATTTCCTATGTAACTCGCTAATGTCCTTAGATTCGTATTTCTTCAGCAATGTATCAATGCTTTTTATGCCAGCTTCGGTCATTGCTTTTTGTAAGTCATTCTTAGCTTCATCTGATCGCTTTTCTAAAAGATCCACTTCTTTCTGTAAGTCAATGACTCGACCAATCGCATCGATGAGTTTGCTTATCTCAATCTTCTTCTCTGAAGCTTCACGAGCACTACTAGACAAGTCCTCTCGTTTCCTCTTCAATTCTTCAGCTCGAGAGATTGCATTCTTGATTGTTTCCTTATACTCAGCAAGAATCTTGTTCATTTCTTCAACTGTCATAGGTTTAGAGCATGTGGGACACTTTGCCTCATCTTCGCCAGATTGAAGAATTTCAGATGCTTTCTGGAGTCGTTTGCCCTCACCTAATAGAGAACCAACCTCAAAATCTAGCTCAGAGATCTCTTCTTTCAGCTGCTCCTCAGTTGCGTCAATCTTCTCTGATTGTTTCTTCAGTGATGCCATTCTTGCTAGTACAAGCTTTTCATCTGCAGATAGCAAACCTTCGTCCTTGCTAAGCTCGGTATCACGCATCCTGACAGCCCGTTCATAGTCAGATGTTATCTTCTCAATATCCTGTTGAAGAGAGTAAAGCTTCTCAAGCATTTCAGATTCAGGCATTTTCTTTAATGCCTTCTCTGCGTCCTTCACCTGTTTCCCTTTCTCGACTAGCAATCCTTTCTGAGTTTGTATCTTTGTTCTTGACTCCTCGATCTTCTGTTTGATATACTCGGGATTTGTATAATCATATTCCAATGCATTATATCGGTTATTCAAATCATTCTCAAGATTTCTAAGCTGGTCTTCCATCTTTTCAAGTAGAGCCAGATTATAAACTTCAACTAGCATTCCACGAAGCACTGATGGTGTGGCATTGGCGATAAGAGCTACCTCTCCTTGCCGTACAAGTAATGTATTCAATGCTTGTTTAGAGCTGATATTCAGTATTGACTCAATCTCTGTTTCTACTGTTCGTGTTTTGTCAGCCGCCCTTTTCCAGGTTGAATTGGATTGATGATAGAGAATTACATTCATTCCACTCGCAGAATCATATGACCGCTCAATTTTGTATCGATGTCCACTCACTTCAAAGATGAGAGTGACTTTGCAGAAGGATGAGGAAAAACTGACTAATTCATCATTTGTTAGGTCGACAACAGTGGGACCCCAGATTGCCCAAAGAATCGCTTCGAATAGGGATGACTTACCGGTTGAATTCGGACCTTTGATTAAAATCAGACCATCAGGTAGCTCGCCTTCCTGTGGTACTGTCAAATTCCTGAACGGCTTGAAGTTCTGAATCTCAATTGAAAGTATCTTCAATCAGATCCCTCCTCAGTAATCGACTCAAGAGTCATCTTATCATCATCTTGAGCAACTGTTTTCTTCAAGGCCTTGACTGCTATCTTTGTCAACAATGACGAGTCAAAGGTTTCTTCAACTTTAACGGTCGCAAGGTAATCTAGAAAATCGTGTTCGGGATCTTCGATAAGATATTCCGATTCGATCTCTGGATATGCAGCTGGGTCATGCTCAATAGTGGGGGCTCGGACGGACCATTTGATTTGAACCAAATTATATTCCGATTCATTTCCTAGAGCTTTCAGTCTGAAAGCCTCTAAAGCAATACTCAGATCGACGTTATTGACCTTTGAAGAAGACCCATCCAATACGATTCTGATTCTAGCTGCAGTTTTAGAATCCCATTGAGATTTTAGCCCCAATTTTTCAAGAAGTTCACGGACCTTCTCCATGACAGACTCAACAGAATCTTCTAGATCAATGGCTATCCTCTCGTTGAACACGGGACGAATGAAATCGAGGTGCCTCTCAGTGACTGTGAGTTCGTGGTCATCAGCAATATCGATGACTAGAAATCCCTTTTGATGCTTGATTTCATCAAAACGCCATCTTTCAGGTGCGCCTGCATACCATGCATTCTTTGCATGCCTGTGCTGATGATGGTCGTGACCAAGTGCTATGTAGTTGTATGGATGTGAGAATATTGCAGGATATAGCGTTTCATCTAAATCCATACCGTGAGCGACAGCAATTGATGGACGTTTTGAAATGGGCTTCTGATGAGTTAGAATCCAATCATTGAATTTGTCAGTAAGTCCAGATGAATCAAGAACATTCTTCTCAAGAAATGGAAAACAATAGACATCTAAATGCTCCAGATTCTTTACTAAAGGTCTGCCAGCCGAGAATGCCTTCTTTAGCTCTTGCTGAGTAGCGATTAATAGTCCGGGAACAGCAATGCGTAAGGTATCTAGCAATGATACTTCCAATGAACGATATAATCCATGATTGCCTTCAATGATAAGAACTGGAATTCCCGTCGATTCGATGAATTTTCTCAGAATAGAGATTGCTACCTCTTGTGCAACCACTGGAGGCTGTAGAGGATTACCTTCCCATGGAGAATTGTATAGATCACCTGAATGCACAACAAGATCAACAGGAGGATCTAATTCCGCGATAATCGAGAAGAGCTCCTCAAATCTCTCATAATAGTCATTCTCAAGAAGTTGTGTTCTCATCTCAACTCCCCAAGCATTTTGCTTTATACCATCTCGGGGTCTTGTTCCGAGATGGGTATCAGAGATATGAGCTATTCTTACAGGCATTCACGTTTCCTCAGATTTCATGCTTCTCTTCTTTCTTCTTTGTACCTTTTGACTTGTATTTGCTGCGGTCACGATCGAATACTGCATCAAATAGAGGTATCTTAACAGGAAGTGGCAACTCCCGATAGGATGCAGTTAGCAGTGCCTCACCACGGGACATGACTCTGAACTCATTCTCAAATCCTGTGATATTTACACTTGCATTTTCAATACACGCTCGAATCTCACGTTCATTTCCCAGTCGAAGATTAATTTCTGTATTCATTTGGGAGAGAATGACATTATCAAGAACACTAACCTGTTGACTAACAACCAGCAATCCAATATTGAATTTACGACCTTGACGAGAGATATCCTTGAATACCGACTGTCCCCTCATTAGTTCAGGATTCAGAATAGAAGGGGCTTCTTCTACTGTTATCTGAATGACAGGAAGGCTACGAGGGTCTCTTGTTGGAGTGTCATCTGATGCACCGGATGTCCCATAATATGTCCTTGCTTTTGAACGGACGCGGCTAAAGAATGGATTGGGTAATCTCATTCCAGCTTGTCGATCGAAATCTCCTAGTGTGCCACTGCTTTTCAAGGCGCGTCTCATATCAGAGAGCGTACGAGTTACAATAGTCGTGAGCAGAAATTGTTCTTGATCACTCATCAAACTCGTATTCACAACAAGGACTCTTCCTGTTTCCATTGCTTCGAATATATGATCAAGTACTGATGAACCAGTTTCTTGAAAAATGGGACTGCGCTCAACAAATCGTAGGCGTCTTTGTACAGCCTTCAATGTGCCTTGAGGTGTCCCAGACGGGTCTTCATCCATTCCAAGAATCTCAGAAATCCAATCCTCCCTTTTTGATCCATATATTGAGTCAATGAATGCAGACATCTGGGGTGTAAATTCCATTATTGAATACAGGTCACGAGGTTGGATTTCATTCCATAGAATGCATATCTCTTTGCCATACCTTCTAATTTCGCGCTGCGTAGCAGATAGATGTGTAGTCAGATAGTAGAAATCACCTAATACCTGCTTCCTAGTAGACTCATCCATGGATTCAACAATATCTTGTATTCCGTACCTATCGGTCCCTTTGGCAAACTCATCATGTGGATCAATACAGAAAGCAGAGATTTTTGATGTATCCCCTCTAAGACCTTGATTTATTTCTAAATTTGTATCAATCATTGATTTTATGAGAACCATCATTAGGTTACTCTTTCCAGCACCTGTGGACCCAAAGATACCAAGATGCATTGGTAGGAATTTTGCAGGAACACGCACTGGAACATCGAGAGCTTCTTCACCAATCTGAAGATCTCCAATATAGACCTCCCCATTAGTCTGATCCTCAAGCATTTCCAGAACATGTGAATCAGAGGTCCCTTTCAAAGGACGGTAGACATCAGCTAGATGGTCTGGCAACCTTCTAGGAGACTTAAATGTCCAAGTTTCTTTGATCTTTTCTGCATATCCAAGCATTTTCCCCCCGACTTGTAGCAACATGTTTCGTTCAATGCCAGAAAGGTACGAGTCTCCTTCAACCATTAGAGTGCTAGCAACTCGAGCGATATCATCAACCTGTCGCAGGTAATTTTGGAGTCCTAAAACTCTGAAGAAGAATACTCTTTCATGTCCATCACGACAAGAGTATATCAGAAATATTTCTCCAACGCTCACATCACGGTTGCTACCCATGATGCCAAGCATAGTTTGGTCTCCTACTCCAACCTTGCCATAATGTTCTCCCAATTCATCTTTATTCAATGTCATTTTCTTCACTCCAATAATTAAATTCCCAAATCCTCTCTCAGAGGCTCTGTTCTTCGTGGATCCAATCCTAATTCATGTCGTACATCGCGTACGATTTCTCTTGCTAATCTGACATCCTCATAACTAATCTTACATGCTTCATGCGCGAGTCCTAGCGCGACTGGATACCCATAATATCTTGCATCTCGTGATATAAATTCAAGATCACGGAAAAGATTCTTCTCATTCTCACGAGTGGCATCAGGATTATTTGGGACAAAGATATTTTCTCGCCACCAGATTCTATCAAAATCAATTCTAGATGGTCTATTGTCCCTTGAGAAGCTGAATAGATAGGGTAATGCCAAGACAGGAGGGATATAGGTACGGTCCTCGTAGATGTGAAGCCCTCCTCCAGGTTCTTCTTTGCTTGGAAGCAGACAGAACCATTTCTCATTCTCTCCAAATTTATCCTCAGCCATTTTTGCGATTCTATGCGCAAATGGAATGGTGTGATTCTTACTTACTGCAGCGAGAATTACGCCTTTCTTTCTCGCGAGAGCACATAATTCTCTAAGCATGAATCCACTTGGCATAGAAGGATATTTTCTAACAAAATGAAGGAACACAGACAGGGCACCATCAATCAGTATGAATTTCGGTTTCAAGTCACTTACTAACACCTCTTTGATGGCTGCATATTCTTTCACAGTACGCAATTCATCATGTACGATGGGATTTGTAAGCAATTGCTCTCGAGAGATCAAATCTTCAATACTTTGCAAATCCTTTGTGTATTTCCCATATTCGATTGATTTCCCAAGATCAGATGTGGTACTTATGCTCCCATTTGTATGGTCAATAAAGAAAGGTAAGATGATATCGGAGATGTTGCTAACAGGATATATGTTCTCCAAGGACTCAGCTAGTTTCTTTTTAGAGTCACCTCTGACTCCCGAATGCCAATGCAAATCCAAATTTGGCTGCTCACCAATTTCAGATTCAATAGCAGTTCGTTCCAACGGCTCTAATAATCTACCAGTTTTTGTTCCTGTGCCTAGCACAATTGTGGCAGAACTTAGTAGATGAACTCGAATGTCATCTAGAGTTGTTAGATTGGAATTGCCAGATCCATCTACTGCTACAATGGAAAAGTCCTGCTCAAGCTCAACATTGGAGGGGTAACAATCCACTCGTTCTAGAAGCTCTTCCTTGATTCGAAGTTCATCTTTGGCAAACTCCTCCTCATCCCGCCGATCTTGATTCTGCTGGATATCTTTGAAGGTATACTCTAGTTTTCGTCTAAACTTCTCTGTGAGGATTTTCTCGAGCATGATCTCCCTCTTCTTCAGAATATGTTTGCAAACACGGATGAGCTTCATATCTGCGTATAGACGGGATAATAAAAACCTAGCACTCGGAGATACAGAGAATCTGGTAATTTGACAGAAGCGCGCGAGATATTCTCTGATTTTTCGATTTTTATTCATGGACACATTATTTTGTTGCCCAGGGTATCAATGGCAAATTTCTTTTTCAGAAACGAATCACGGAAGTGACCCATAGCGCATTTCTGACTTTATGCGGTCAGACGGGACTATGGGAAGTGGTTCATTGCTAAAGATGACTTACATGGGTCATACCACATTTAGATTGGAAACTAATGAAGTATCTCTGCTAATCAATCCAGGGATTTGGGATGGTTTGCCAGTTGTTCCACCAAATTATGATGTGAGAGTCATTGTTGCAACGAATCATGCAATTGACTCGTTAGGAAACGCTACAGAAATTTCCACTGGTTCAAAAGCATGGATTCTTGGAAACGAAGCAACTATACAAAAGGCTGAATCTCAAGGTGGAAAACCTTGGTTACTTCATACTTTGCGCTCTGAAGTACCATACGAAATTCCAGGTATGAGACTGACGCCTTTCTCATTACAAAGGAAGGATTCTGAAACAGGAGGGCGATATGAAAATCTCGGCCTCTATATTGAGATAGGAAAGATGAAAGTTTCATATCTCGGGGATACTGTAGTTAGAGGACCATTTGGACAACTGGATACAGATATCTTGATTTCTCCAATTGGCGGAAACGATGTCTTTGAAGTAAAAGATGCCACAAGTCTGTGCATCGATGCACAACCCAGAATCGCAATCCCGATTCGTTGGTCAGCACCTGATCAACCGAAGAAATTTGCTCGATATATTGAACAATTTGGTCGTGGTACGAATCCAATTATTCTAGAGCAAGGTCAGACCCTACAGACAGAATGGGCTGCTGGAAATGAATTCAGATACAAGGTAGACTGATATCATTAGCCTCTAAGACCTAGATACGAATAGAATTGCTAGGCAAATCATAGGATATGAAGGTGACTCCTGTTGAGTGAACACAAATCGATTGTAATTGATCTGGAAGAATCTGAGAAGACGAATCTCAATGAATTCGGTAAGTTTGCAAATATTACAACAACTGGAACATTGAGTGTTAACAACGTTTCAGAACGTTGTAGAATCTGGAACGTGAAAGTCCTTGTCCCACTTGGACGAGAAGGAACGAATATCAATAATGACTCGTTAGTTGCAGGTGAAATCGATGCTGGAGGAAAGTGGGAGCATCCATACACAGTCGATGTAGAAGCTCCAATAGTCACTCTTACTGAAACTTATGACACGTGCGGAGATATTGATAGTGACGGCCCACACTGGGCATATGTCCACGGAAAGGAGACACAGGTTCGAGTCACGCTTGTGTTGAAAAATGAAACAGACGGACAACTTGAGAACGTGATCCTCAACAAGACAATTCCACCAGATCTATCCAATGTCATGGTTCACAGTGTAAAATCTGGTAGTGCTGAATATGATGAAGGCACCAGACAGGTAGTATGGAAAGACCTAGTAATCTATCCACATGAAGATTCAATTCTAGTACTTACCGGGACTAGTTCTGTTGATGATGTTGAAATCAAGAATGCAGGAGAAATAGTGGTTACTTACAAAGCAGAAAAACAGCAAAGGTCTGCACTCAAGCCAGATATGAACGCATTAACAGAATTTCTTACGGGTATTGAAACCGCAGAAACCGAACCCAACGAATGGGAGTGCACATTGGAATGCTCCAACGAGAGCGATTTAATGGTTAAATTGGACCAAGCAGAAGTGTTTCTGATTCCAGAAGATGGTGGCGAGAAAGAGAAGAGAATTGAGGAGCGTCCTGCACTTGAGATGATACCGGGTCAGGAATGGTCGTCTAAATTCGAGGTTAGCAGCAAATCTCCACCTAAATGTACCCAAGAAGTGATCTACACACCCATGAACAAAGTGACTTCACGTGTTCTTGGAACAATCGAAAAGAAAGGTCAACCGATTCCGGTCGCCCATATAACATACACAAAGGAATTCGATCCTCCCGAGGTGAACAGCTTTGATAAGACTCCTGTAGAGGTGAATATCGAAGTAAGGAATCAGGGTACTGCAAAACTAAACGAAATGAAGATTGTTGATAATCTGCCAGACGATGTGATGCCACCAAAAACCGAACATGTTTCCATATGGATTCGTGGCGCGGAGTATACAGGAGAATATACAGTGACTGTCGATCCTGATAATCAGAATCCTGAAACACCCCATAAAATGATCTTTGAAATCAAGAATCTCAAGGATACTATTGGAGAGCTTGAACCAGGCGAGTCACTAAAAATCAACTATGCAATAATGGCTTGGAGAAATAGACCAGAGAAGGAATATCAGAGCCCTATCCAGATATATGCTAATACCTATCCAGATGGAGTCACAGTGGATGCAATAAGTGCACCTGACTATCACAAGATTGGGATTCTCTACAAGAAGAGAAGAATTTCCGCAAAGAAGGCAATCAATAAGGGAGCTGGTGCTGGGGACTATGTCATCATGCTTGTAGTTGAAAATAAGGGAGAAGTTACTGTTGAGAATGTAAAAGTGACAGATTGGATCCCAGCAGGATTTGAATATGTTTCAACAGATCCACCAGAGGAAGAACCCTCTGTTAAAGCAGTAGCTGATGGTTCAAACATGATTTGGTCATGGACGCGAATGAATCCTGGAGATCAAAAGAAGCTGAGGGTTTCCGTACGAGGCGAGGGCGATTACGAACGTAGAGAGCCCGAAGTTGAAACCGATTAATAGAGGAAGAAGGGGCATTTCGCCCCTTCTCTATTTCTTTATTCTAGATTATCAAGATTAGTTATTCTTCTTTTTCGATTTCATGAAGTTCTTCTGCAATCTGCTTAAGTTCTTCATCAATTACTTCTAATGGTACATAGTCTCCAATCTCATCAGCTGGATGGGTTGCAAGTGCATAATGGACCTTGAAGCCAGAGAGTGTTTCATGAAGTGCATTAGCGATTTCAAGAATCGAACTTGTAAGATCTGAATCACTCATTTCTTCATCAGATTCATGATGATAGACGAAATCGTAAGCTCCCATTACAAGAGTGAATCCCATTTCCAGCAGTTTTCTGATAACAACAGCGGGAGATGCACCTTCGCTGCTAAACCAAATAGATACACGAGTCACATATGACATGATTGCAGACCTCTTTTCGGATAGAGGGGACGCCTCAAGCTTATGCTATAAGGCTTTTCCAATAATCAACCTATCTATCTCGTATGTACTAGAGATGAAAGTTCCTCATGCTGCAAAATATGCATCCACTGATATTTGCAATCACAATCCAAGTCATTGAATTCATCAGGATTCTGAGATAGGGAAAATCTGCGAATTGTATCACTGATGTGAATATCACACTTACCACAATTATGAACCCCTCTGTGTTTTCCAGATGCTACAGGTTCACAGACGATATTTATTTCTGAATCAAGTCTTTCCCGACTTCGTTTCAGCACCTCTATCAAGCTCCAGAGCCAAGGAGGTCTATATTCTCCCTTTTCCCACAACTGTTCAACGAGGGTGAATTTCTGAACATTTACGGGATTTACAGAAACAGTAGATACGCCTAAGGCTTTGCAGTCCATAATGGTTTGAATTGCATCTTCAATAGATGCCTTCTCAGAGATGAATGGTGGTTTTAGAAGTACATAAGCACGAACTCCAATATTGTAATCATTGGCAATTGAAACAGCTTCCTGAAACTCCTCTAATGAGAAGCCCTTGTTGATGCAAAGATGTCTAATTGAATCATTGCTACTTTCCAGACCTATTCCTATCTGAATGCTACGATTGCCAAGAAGCTCACGAAGCGCATGCATAGTTTCATGTGTGACATACTCAGGTCGAGATTCGATCACGACTTCCACGATTCTTTCATCTTTGGCAATTGAATCAATAATTTCTTCTCTTGATTCCAGAGGAACCTCGTCTACATCCAGAAAACTTCCACTTGTGTAGAGCTTAACTGATAAAGGTCCTTCACAATCATCAAGTTTTGTCATTGCAGTCTGGAATTGCTTAAGAAGTTGAGCTGATGTAGGAACCACTTCAGTTCCATCTAGCAGGTAGGAACACATTGTACAGCCTCCACCCTCACTTCGCGCATGGCTGCAACCTAGAGTCATCAATACGATTGAGAGTGCGGTTCCTTTGGATTTACCAATGATTGAGCTTGTTGTCCAAGCAGCGGCAGGTCTCGTGAGATCCTTGGTTTTTCTACTCCTTATCGAGTTCTTTCGTGCTCTATTCGTTGCCCTTAGAATCGAGTCATGAATTTGTGGAAGAAAATCTTGATCCATATCTATCAACGCTCCTTATGGCGAACCTTAACGGCAACACCGTTATCGAAATCACACATTTCCCTTCCAGACATCTCACTTCGCCCAACGCCAATGACTTCTCCATCTTCATCAAGGATGATTACTTCATCACCGGGCCGTATAGCAGAGTCTGCATATTTTATTCCAATTGCAAAGATAGAGCTTCCCTCGATTTTCGAACCTTCGAATTTGACCCAATATCTATCCAAGGAAGCCAACCTTTTGCCTCCGTCAAGCGTAAGAGAGATGCTGCCATTAGAACCTGAAAAAAGGCAGGTCTGTTCTCTATCTATCCGACTTATTATAGAACCATATATCTTCCCACCCACTTTGGCATTGACAGGTACAAGCAATTCACCTGCACCGATTCCAAACATGAAATCTGCGGTAGAACGGACTGTATTCTCTAGTGCGGTTCGCTTGGGCGGGGTATCATAGCGGTCAGATATATCAAGAAGTGTTTCCCTTAATGACTCAAGGGAAGCACGACTTGTAGGAGAAGCCTCATGCGTTGTGTATATGATCGCTTGAGCTACTCGGTCTTCAGCCAATCTCACGACATCAAGATAGCCACCTGAAACATGTGCGATGACAACTAGCGAAGCATCGAACTTGGATAGATGGGTAACAAGAGCGTCTGCTGCAATAACGGTTTCTTCATGATCCCAATGACCAGAAACGGGGATATCATAATAGCCAGCTGGGTAAATTCGCTCAAGGTCTCTTGGTACGATACCAAGTGGGGAAGTTACGATTGTTTCGGCTACGAGGTTTCTTTTATTTCCAAGGGCTCTATCAAGAATATCAGAGAACTTTCTGTGTGATTTGGAATCTGAGTACGGCTTTCGTGCCGAACAGGGTAATATCAGAATGATTCGCTTCTCAGATGAAGGAGAATACCTTTTCTCAACGTGCTCTCTGAACCTGCTAACAATAGGAGCATAGTAAGACTCCGGCCCGATCAAGGGAATCCTTTGATCAGCGTGTGAAGGTGTGAACTCTTCTATGAATGGAAAGAGAAATGAGTCGACCTTACGCATAAAAGATGCCAGTCCAGGATTGGTATGTGTCATAGACTCAACATACCATCTCAGCTTTGTCTGTATCGCAGAATGGACTGAAGAAGAAAGAACCTGTTTGTATATTCCTGCATTATGACTTTGCAAAGTTGTGAGCATACTAGATAATGAAGAAATGCCCTTCAAATCCTGACAGTGGATGCAACCGCAATATCGAACTTCATGTTGTTGTTCCAGAGTTTCAGTATCTAATTCCCAGAGTCTTGTGGCTTGACTAGCTGCTTCATAGGCATATCCAAAATCTATGATATCAAAGCCTAGATAGTACAGTAATGGTATAAAACTCGGTGGAATTCGTCCAAGTGCTACGCATACCCAGCTTCTTGGCAAGACGGATCTCAGTCTTAGGTTATTCAGATCAGCAGGCCCAAAATCTCCTTTGAAAGTAAAAGAAACTATGAAGATGCCCGCTTCTTTGATGTCCTCAATTCTTGCGAGTAGGTCTTGTTCCTCAAGACTGGAAGGAATTCGGAGAACTGATGCAGATGAATCCAACCTGTTTCTAGAAAGATAATCAATCTGAGATTCTATAACCCGAACTCCAGTCGAAGACGGGAGCGTAGATATGCCCAACAATGACGGAAGGAGGTACAGAGTATTCTCTGAGGGTGCCGTTTCTAGCTGCTTATTCTGAGTAAGGATTGAACCGGTTGTAAAGAGGTGATATTCTTCTTGAATTGGTGTTTGTGAGTTGGAATCGGCGTATTTCAATTGAGAATATTCGGAATCAGATGGACCTAGAAGCAAAGGGGTATCAATGGCACCTTCACTGAATTGAAGCTTACCTCTTCTAGCAGGACCATCATGACCTCTCTTAATCATGAACCGTACCATTTTTTCACTGCACCTTCGTTCTTAGACCAGTGGTTGATAGCCAAGATATTCTTCTGTATCCACCTCAGTGTTAATGCTTGCTTGAATCTTCTTCACACTCTCTAAGGCCCCAAAGCGGAACAGAGGTTGATTGTTGTTACCACATTGATATGAATATGTGCAAAGAGGACATCCATCAACAGTTTTACAATCACATTTTTCGAGTATGGTTTCGACCCGTTTCAAAGCCTCTTCAAATCTCGTGAAAAGTAACTTCGATGCTCCATTACCACCGGGACTTCCATCATAGACAAAGATGATACCTGAATCGCCCATTGAAACACCACCAATCTCCCTAGCACTTCCACCAGTCAACATATCGCTTGACTCTATAACAACATGTTCGAGTGCATGAAATGCTCCACCAAAAAGCTCAGCGGGATTCATCTTCGGACCACGGACATCCTTCAATCGCCCTCCTAGATATTCATTGACTGCTGTGGTGGGCTCAGGTGCCTTGAAAGCGAATCCGCGAGTGATGTATTGGTATTTCAGGGGAGATGGAATCTCTGATCTCTGGATGACTCGGCCGCTCCTTGTATCCTTCTTAACGTATCCCCATACTGTTTGAGTCATCTCAAGCGTGCAATAGATCATATTCATTCCAAATGCTTGTCGTCGTTCGTGTACCTCAATGATGCGTGGCATCGTGTCATAGAGAGGTTTAGTATGTGCACTTCGGTCATTGATAGAAACAACTGATGCCTTCCCTAAACCTGGGCGATAACGAAAATCTACAGACATGTAATTTTTGCCGCCATGAAGATAGATAGCACCAGGATGCAACTCCTGAGCAGCCATGGGCATCGTTCTTTCTCCTAGCTTTCGTTGATTGAGTTTGATCTCCACAGTATCTCCGATTCCTCTGATACTGTAACCGCGCCATTCTTTCTGCGCCTTCTCAAAATCTACAACCCGTACATCCCCAGTATCAGTAATTCTTGTGAGACCCTCCTCAACAAGGGAGTCGATAATTTTTCTCTGCTTTGGAAAGGAGGATACACTAAGTTTTCCACTCATAGCAGCTGCAATTAGCTGATAACGTCCAACAACCTCATTGTCAGGTTCCATGTATGCAGCATCTACATCGGTAAAGTATTTGTCAGGTTGATGTCTGTAGAACGATGAGATAGGATCATTCTCCCGAAGTGCGAGGATTGCAACACTCTCTTGCCCCTTTCTTCCCGCACGCCCGATTCGTTGAGTAAGACGTGTGATAGATACGATCATACTGACAACAGAATCAAGGTCGCCAATATCAATTCCAAGTTCAAGGGTGGGAGTTGAAACCAAGACAGGCAGGGAACCCGACCGAAATTGATTCTCGACATCATTCCGATAGCTCTTGGAAAGTCCGGCTCGGTGGACCATAGACTTGATACCTGTATCTCCTATGAGAACATTGAGCACTTCAGCCTCGGAATGTGTATTACCAAAGACAAGTGTCTGAAAATCACCTCGATTCAGAGCTTTCACCTTGTCAACAATCATACTGTACTTGCTTCTATTTCCTGGATAATACATGAGAAAATGGATTGGTCCTCTCCTCGCAGATGTTGATTCTATTAGCTCTACCTCTCCATCGAAGAGTAACTCTGCATATTCCTTGGGATTAGCAATCGTCGCAGAGGCACCTATTCTCTGGAATCTTCCAGTTTGCATTTCAAGTCTCTTCAATATGTAATAGATATTTGACCCCATTGAACCAGTGTAGAGATGAATCTCATCAAGTACAACCTGTCGAACAGTACTCAATAGTGGAACGAGCTGAGACTGACTCCAACCGAGATGATAGTGAAGAACATCAGGGTTTGTTAGGAGTATGTCAGGAGGGGCATCGTACATCTTCTGACGTTGGGCTGTAGTGACATCACCATCGAATATTCCAACAGTAAGGCTTGCAGCCTTACATAATGTCTTGATCTTTTCATATTGATCTCTAGCAAGCGCCTTTGTAGGATAAAGAAGAAGCGCGCGAACACCTGGATTCCCCACCGTTTCGTGAACAGAAAGAAGAATGTTTCTAATTATTGGTAGAACAAATCCCTCTGTTTTCCCTTGCGCAGTAGGAGCTGCAATGATGACATCCTTACCTTCAGATATCGCATTGAATGAGTCCTCTTGAAATTTGTACAATCGAGAGAATCCTTTCTTGGAGAGTATTTTCTTCAGTTGTGCAGGAATCTTTAGAGCTTCTAATGAAATGCCATACTCTGCATCGCTTGCAGGGATGTATCTATAGCTAACTAGATAATCCCTTCCTCCCAGTATCATTTCTCGAATTGATTCTGGCACATTACTAGGTTCAAGTCCACCCTGTTTGATGATTTTTAGAATCTCAGCTTCAGACTGCACTCTATCACCAATAGTGGAAGATCTTCGAGCGCGGGTTGTTTCCTTCTCAGGTAATTTCCTTGACTTTTCCAGCGATGCTGGTGATGGTGCTTTGAGTGTTCCCTGCTTGATTGCAGTCAGATATGCATCGTATGCATCAAACAAATCCTTACTTCTTCCATCAACCATCAGTTCAGCTTCACAGCGATAGCACCTCACAGTCCAAATATGACCTCCTTTCTTTATGTCGAGTTTGGACCCACATTTTGGACAGTGAAGAACGGGCATGATATCACCTGATAGGTATCTCACCGCAGCGAACGGAACTTATGAAACTTTGTCAATATGACTTCATTAAGGGGACATATGCACACCTACAAAAGGAGGTTGTGCAAATTCTATTATGTCCAATGACGGTTGTTCATCGTCTTTGCACAACCCTTATAAGCATTCGAATGCGATAATCGCTTGTGCAACTAATGTGCACAACCGACCTGCTGTACAGGGAGATAAATCAAATGGTTGAAGAGATAACTGCTGACAATTTGGATAAAGTTCTGTCAGAAAATAAAGTAGTATTTGTGGACTGTCATGCCGTCTGGTGTGGTCCATGCAGGACACTTAGTCCAATCATGGAAGAACTGGCTGAGAAGTACGGCGAGAAAGGCGTAAAGGTTGTGAAGATTGATGTCGATCACAATAGACAATTCAGCATGGAGAACCAGATTACTGGAGTTCCCAGTGTTCTAGTCTACTCAGAGGGCAAGCGAGTCGTCTTTGACGATGGTAGCGGTCGAAAGATGGACAAGCTAGTTGGAGTTATGCCACCTGAAGTCTATGATCAAATTGCAGAGAACCTCATCGCTGAGGCGACTGCATAATTCAAGTTTCACAGGGGAGGAATACCTCCCCTGAAGACTTATTCAATTCTTAAACCAAAATTCTTGATTGTATCAAGTCCTTCTTCTTCAATGTAGGATTCTGAATACCCACAATCAACACATACGTACTCATCTTTGTAAGCGGCTTTGGTACCACCTACAGCAACTCTCTCTTGAGAGGTGTGCCATATTTGCCATGTGAAAGTGCAAGATGGCTATTATTCCAAATATTGCTACTCTGACACTTCGGGCATTCACCAGATTCTTTCATTACATTATCTCCCTAATCGATAATTCATAACAAGATTTGTGCTTGAGGATTGTATTGAATGTTCCCTAACGTAGATACATTCATAGGGCTAATTTCCTGTGAACTGGGATAAGGTTGTGAGATAACGTGGTACGAGACGTCTCTCCAGAAGAAGCAGCAGAATCGATCGCTAGCACAAAACTACTCTTCATTGACTGCTGGGCACCTTGGTGTGGTCCGTGTCTTGCACTCGCTCCTACAATGGAGGAGTTGCAATCACGATACTCTGACAATGAGGATATTGATTTCATTAAGGTAAATACACAAAATCACCGTTCATTTGCAGCAGAGAACAACATCGTAGCAATTCCTTGTGTCCTTGTATACAAGGATGGAGAACCAGCCTCATTCGAGATTGATGATCCGAGAAGGGGAGAGCCAGTTAAGATGGATAGACTAATAGGATTGAGACCGATCGAGCACTACGAGAAAGTAATCGAGCAACTAACACGAGGTGTCTGAAATGCCTATTCTGCCATTTGGTGATCATACTCCGAAGATAGACTCTGGCGCATATATTAGTACTCAAGCCACGATTGTTGGAAATGTAGAGATTAGTGCAAGAGTAAGCGTATGGCCAGGATCTGTTATTCGAGGAGATAAAGCTCCAGTACGGATTGGAACAGGAACTTGCATTCAAGACAGTGTAGTAATTCATGCCCATAACAAGGACAATCCTGCAATAATTGGGAATAGTGTAATTGTTGGCACGGCGGCAGTTCTACATGGAGTCTATATAGGAGATTATGTCAATGTGGGGGAAGGATGTGTTGTGTTTGATGGGGCGACTCTTGGCGAGGGAGTTCTATTAGCTCCAGGAAGCATTGTTCCAAGTAATGTTGTGATTCCACCTAGAAGCCTGAATTCAGGTGCACCAGCAGCTCAAATTAGAGAGCTTTCTCGCGAAGATATCGAGAAACAAAAAATGAAAGCTGACACAACAGCAGATGTGTTTCAAAAACTTAAGAGCTGGCAACTAACAGTTTGAGCTACATAATCTCACGAGTTAATGTGCTCAGGTTCTCATAGCCATCCTCAGTGATAACTACGACATCAGCTATCTTGGTTCCACCAATCTTTGAGTTGAAACAAGAGGGGTGTAATGAGAACACCATTCCAGGTCGGATCGTTGTAGTGTTTCCCGGCAGAATATGTGGCGGTTCTCTCAAATCGAGTCCTATTGAGCTTCCCAGTGGTTGAAGAATATTATACTCAGCATACTTTCTACCTACCTTAGATACGACTCTCTTTACCAGATCATCTATGACTACTCCTGGGGCAAGATTCTCCTGAATTTCATTTGCAATGAGTAGATTTGCTTCGAATAGCTCTCTTTGCTGCTTGGAGGGTGTGCCCAGATGGATTGTTCTGGTTACTTCAGCAAAATAACCACCATGACTCACGGTTATATCAATAACAATGGGTTCATCGTCCTTTATCCTCTGTGGACCTGGATAGGCAAATGGAAATCGTGCATTAGAGCCAGAAATCACAGCTGCTCGGATACCTCGTAAATGGCCACCTGCATTTCGCATCGCAGATTCGACTTCAATTGATACATCAGTTTCAGTTTTTTCCGTTGAAACCATCTCGAGAGCTGTCATAACTCCAATCTCAGCTATTTTCACAGCTTGAGAGATCATATCAATCTCAACAGGGTCTTTTACTTGTCTCAGTCTCCACAGGACTGGGGAGAAATCCTTGAATCCAGCTTGAGGTAGTGATACCTTCAATCGATCAAAATCTCTGACTGAAAGCCAGTCTTGTTGCAACCCGATCATGCCAGCTTGTTTGCCAGATTGGACTAATTTCTCTATGATATGTTTCCAAAAGGAGGAGCTGTGGGCAGGATGCCAAGCATCTGTATCCTCATTGACAAACGGATGGACTTCCGACATGACCGAATCCTGTCCAAGAAACTCTTGTTGTAGGTCTGAAATAATGAGTTGTGGAGTCATTCCTTCAGCTACAACACATGCTGTGGGAAGGTAGTATTTTGGTGCTTGATAGCCTGAAAGGTATTGAACATCCTGTGCTCTAGTAATTAAAAGCAAATTCACCTCTTCTCGTTGCATTGCCCTATGAATCTTATCTACTCGCTGAGGTGTGAACTGCATTTTATGTGCATCCCAATTTCTATGCTTCTCTGTTCTCAAAATAGGTGAGAAAAGGTATCTTCTCTCTTTGCCGAAGTTCTTTCTCTTTTAAGCTTCTCGACGAGGTATAAGAGCTGTGAGTTCAGGAAAAAACAAGTTGGCGGGACCGCCCAGATTCGAACTGGGGAAAACCAACTCCGCAGGCTGGCGCCTTATTTGCATCTCATAGCAGATTATTTGCAGTGAGACCATGCTAGACTACGGCCCCATTTCGGGGAATGGAATTTGACTTATAGAGTCTTCGCTGTGTAAAGAACGAATTCTATGAAAGAGTCATCAGATTAACTACAGCTCTACCTCTTCGTTTCGTGACTCTAAGAGTGTGGTCGGAAGTTTGAAGGATAAAACTCTCACCCTCATCTAGGTTCTCCAGGACTCTAGCTCCCATAGGTCCATTAAGATACTTTGTGAACCGAACCACTACTGGATGCTTCGATGCACCTATATTCTCAGCGGATGGCATAAGAAAGACCTCAACACAATATGATATCCGTATGGAGTCTTTTAAACTACAATTAAATCAAAATGAACTGGCGGGACCGGCCGGATTTGAACCGGCGAGAACCAACTCCGGAGGCTGGCGCCTTATCCAGGCTAGACTACGGCCCCAACGCTCGGAAGTGCAGTTCGTCTTTAAAGAATTTCCTTAAGTCATTAAATCGTCAGGATCGATCGCCCACCAAGCGCCTCGTTTTCCATCAAGTTCACCACGTTCATAGCGAAGAATTGGATTTCCTAGAATCTCTTTTGCTCTCTCATTCAACTTACCGAGACGATCCAGTACTGTTCTTCGTTTGCTAGAATCACCTAGATGCTCTTCTGCGAGTTCAGGAGTAGTAGCACCTCGATTCTTTATTATATATGCGAGTAGCTTTCTATCTAGTTCATCACGGCACACTTTGGTTTTGACATCCTCATTCAGATCGCCTCTGTAGACACTAGTATCTCGTATTCTTTCCAGATATGAAACGCGTGTCTTCAAATCTTCGAGCTCGAGAAGGATTTCATTTACTGCAGGGGGGAGATCTTCATCAAGTCGAGTAACTACAGAGTCACGAATGAATTTCTGCCTTCCAGCCTCTCCAACTAAGCGGTCGATACGATCAATAATATCGCGTGACAAGCGAACCCTCAAACTCACTGTATCACTGTCTTGTTTCTTAGGCATCCTAAACACCGTTTATTGAAAGGAGTGTTCTCCACATCCTGCTTAGGATTAGTTTAACGATACAGTTAAAACAATTGGGAAGTGAGGAACCGAGAGATGCTCATAGGAGACGAACTTCTATGGTGAACACAAAGAAAACTATCCTTCGTGACAGGACAAGACTGAGAAAGAGCCAGAATCCGCATCAAATTGATTTCAAGATGATGAGGAAAGCCCGAAAGGTTAGAACTGCATATTGGTCTATGAAAACTAAGCCGCTGGCTGCAACTGAATCTGTTGTTGAAAAATCAAAGAGTAAGGATAAATCAAAGTCAAAGGACAAACCAAAGAAAGAGAAGAAACCCGAGCTCGAAGTCATCGAAGAAGAACCAGAAATGGAAGTTATCGATGAAGAGCTTGAGGAAATCTATTCCCTCGACGATGAGGATTTGGATGAATTCGATGACGATGAGGAAGATACCGAGTAACACCATTTTTTGTTACTTGGTTTCAATCCGTTGACTTTATTGCTAGGTTATATTATATTCTGTATAGAAGGTGCCCCTTAAAGATGTCAAGGAAACTTGCGATAGTTTTAGTTTTCCTGATGGTTTCAATGATCTCAATTGGTCCAACAGGAATAGCTAATCCAGAGAGTTTGAAAAATAGGAATAGTAACACAATGAATACTGCTGACGATATTACAGCTAGGATTCTAATTGATGAGTCACACTGTGCGACAAATACAGAATTATGGACGCCAGCCAATGCCTCAAGATTCGGTAGCTTCATGATGAGTTATGGACATACTGTAATAACAAACTTTGATGAGCCGTTGGACTCCGGGATTCTTGATACCTTTGATATTTTCATGCTATTCTTCCCGCAGATAGAACTTACTGCCTCAGAAGTACAAGCTGTTGAGGATTTTGTTGACAATGGGGGACATCTTTTATTGGTTGGCGTGGACCACAGACCTTCTGTTAGTAACTACACAGCACAGCCTTTGAATGCAATCTCTGAGAATTATGGCATAACCTTCAACGATGATGCGTACAGTGGAAGATCATATAGAAGTAGGGACGTTTTTGCGACCCATCATTTGCTATACTCCGTTGAATCGGGTGTTCCAGGTGCTGGTAACTTCCTTCAAGCATGTTCACTTACAGTTGAGAGCCCAGCAATCCCCATTTTAACTGCCATTGTAAGCGGAGTGGAATATGTGGGTATAGCTGCCACTGAAGTTGGGGACTCAAAGATTGTAGCAGTAAGTGGTGCAGGACCATTCTTAGAGCTGGGTGGCCATTCATGGCTGGTAAATCAAGATGACCATCATCAGTTCATATTGAATATGCTGGATTGGATGCTTGGCAATCCTGAAAGAGAAGTTGAAATTCCTGACGAGTATGTGATGACAGTAGGGAACGGACCTGATCTCAATTCGACTGAAATTGAAGAATATCAGATGTTTGTGGGACTGATCCATGATCACACGACATACAGTGATGGAAGGAGCAGCGCAGAGCAAATGACACGTGCCGCCCTTGATGCACAACTAGATTTCATGGTCATGACAGATCACTCATGGGAGAATCCCTCAGAGGTAGGAATCCATGGAGCTCTGAAATGCAAGGAATATGTCACAGATTATGAATTGGACCTTCTACTTGTCGTTGGAGCTGAACTATCCAATGGACCTCATGTGTTGGGCTTTCCGCTCACAGAGAACATCTGGTCTGGAGATATGCATGAAAAGGTAGCTAGCGTTCATGCTCAGGGAGGGATAGCTTTACTTTGTCATCCATTGCTTGGTGAAGGATATATTGAGCCTTGGACAAACTATGATGAGTATGGATACGATGGCTTCGAAGTAATCAATGATGTCTTTATGTATGGAGAAGGCGATTCCGCTTACTTCAGACCATTCTATGCAGCAAGTGATACTCATGATGCAAAAAGAGTAGGAATCACTTTAACTGCAATCTTTGTAAAGAATCCAAGTGGACCGAACGGAACATTGGCCCAAGATGATATCGCAGATGCAATACGAAACAGAACAGTTGTAGGGCTATGCGATCCCCTTCATGCAATTATTGGCGAATCAGTCTGGGTTAACAGATACCTAGACCTTCGAAACCAAGCAGAGGCAGCAATTCAAGATGCTGAGGAAACAATTGATACAGCTATTTCAGGCGGCGCATCAGGAATACTAGCAATGGCATATCTAAGTGATGCAGTCACTGCATTAGAATACATGAATCCATCTGCAGCCCTTTCAAAAGCAGCAATGGCTTCATCAGACTACATCCTTGGAATTGATATTATCGTAGAAAACGGAGGCTTTGGTCTTGTAGATCCTTATCAAGAAGCTTCAGCTACAATTTCTGTGATAAATAATCTAGATTCTGAGATAAATCTTCGAATCGTTCCAGCATTTCCAGTTGGAATAGATCTTGATCAAACTAGCGTGACTCTGGAGGCTGATGCAGAAGATTCAGGATCGGTGGCACTGACAGGAACCGTTACCAGATATGGATACGCTGGAGCTTTCCTGAATATCAGGGACTACAACTCCCCCGAGCCAATAGATCCAATCTTGTATTTCGCAGGAGGATTTATAGCTAATTCAACTGTAGCATCAGAACAGGTCGATGGTGGGTACAATGCGCTCTTCCAGGTATTCTACAGCTCCGGAGATACAAGGTATATCTCATCTGTAAATATAACCTACAATGACGGGAATGAAGAAACTACTGCAACAATGACGAATTTGGGTGATAGATATGGTATTGAACTAGGACCATTCCCAGCTGGTACTAATATCACATATGTCATCACAGTTGCCGATAAGATGGGGAACTCCTTTGTGTTTGATGAGGCGAGTGTTCTTCTTGGAGAGGGAGGACTCCCACTCGATTCAGGAGTATTGCTCATCATTGCAGGAGTAGGAATTGGTATAGTAGCATTAGTAGTTGTTTTTGTAAAGATTAGAAAGTAATAGAGGGGCTTATCCCCTCTTCTCTCTATTTTCAAAACAGGAATCCTTTAGAGGAAAATGAGTATAGGCTAGAATACAGTTTCAGCCAACAGTGGTTCTTGGGTGAGAATGATGACTACTCTATTGGATATCCTAAAGCATCTTGAAGTGATCTCTCCAAAGGACTACGAACTACCTGGAAAAGAAGGCTATATTGAAGTTGGTCCCAATACACGAAGAGAACAAAATAATACTACTATCAATAGGGTCCTTGTTACAGTCTTTCCTTCAGCTAAGGCAGTGGCAAAAGCATCTCAGGATAAAGCGAATCTGATCATATCATATATGCCAATGCTTACAGCACCAACGAAACAAATCGTTGGTCTTGATCTGGTTCGATTGCGGCTCTTGGTCAAGAATTACATCTCAATGTATGTCATAGGTAGTTCTTGGGTCGCAGCAAAGGACGGACTTACTGATGCGCTCTCAGATGCACTAAATCTAACCATTTCAAAGAAATTCAATCTTCGGGGAAATGAGGCGAATTTGATCCCTATCGGTCGTATCTGTACCACACCGAGTGATATGAATCACTCAGGCTTCGTGAACTATGTTTCATCGAAATTAGAAATCTCAAATGTTACATTTACAGGGACTATAGATGCAGAAGTTGAAGATGTCTTGGTATGCGCTGGTAATATCATCGATCAGGATATTCTGAATAAGGTGTTACAACAAGGAATCAGAACTATTGTAATGGGTTACTTGAATCCTAGTGACAGATTGGCAGCACATAATCTAGGATTGAATATTCTTGAACTTGGAATGTTCACTACTGAAACTCCGGGTATGAAAAGATTAAGACATCAACTTAGTCTTGAGTTCCCCGAGCTTAAAATCGAATTCGTAGAAACAGAAGCCATAACTGAAACTCTTAGACCATATACTGATGAAATGGCCTAACATTATTTTCTAACCAAAATAACGTTCTTATCACGTTCACAGCCAACATGATCCGCAACAGGCATGCATTTTGTTCTCATTATATGAATCACTGGAACAGGTAATGTTAACTCGGTCATGGACTCATAGTTACCCATTCCTTTTGCTACAATCAGCTCAGTAGTTTGAAGTAGTTTGATGAACTCATCCGAATTGCGCTCAAAATTCACTCCGATAGCAGGTGCTCCTGTATCCATGACCTTGTCAACGTATTTATCAAGTTCAACTTCCTCTGCATCAATCATTGTTGCATCATTAAGGACTGGGCCTCCTTTCACGACTGCGTAGACCTTTGGGCCAAGTCTGCGAATTTCTCTAAGAAGGATGATGTCTAGAACGATTTCTCCTGCATTGTCCATCAGATACACAACTTCTGAAACATTGTTACAGTAGTTGTACAAGTCTTCGATTTGATCGATAGCCAAATCAGACTCTACTCGTTCTAAGATAGCACGTAGCTCATCGAGGTCGAACTTACGACCTGAAACATCAAATTCGATAGCATTGGCGGCAGCTGCAATTAGAGTTGCTTTTCTGAATCGTTTGTAGGAATCTTTCTCTTCAGCAACGAGATTGGTCAATTCTGGAAAAATTGAAAGAGCCATAGAATTCGACAGACGTTTCAGGTCTTCATATGGATCTCTCCCAGTCATTTTCTGTACAATAAGATCCCTGTCTGTACCAATATGACTGGGTACAGAATCCTTTGAGAAGTTCTTCCCAAGCATATCCAATATGGCAGCTGTCACTTCCATATGCAATTCAGGGTCATCAGTAGCAAGCTTAACCTGATTTATCGCACGTTCCAGCAAACAATGAGCACACTGCATTCCAACTTTCATTTGATACACCAGTTGCATTCAGTTTATGTGACGTGTTCTTCAAATTTAATCTAAATAATGGGCTTAATCAGGTCAAGTAGAACCTTCTCAGGAGTGTCAGATTTTGCTACAGCTGAAGCTAATAGAACTCCTTGTGAACCCAACTCAATAGCTGCTTTTACATCAGTACCAGTGCTAATTCCTGCACCGCACAGAATTGCAACATCCTTGTTCACAGCTCGAATGAGATCGACCGTGTCAGTAATTATTTCTGGCTGTGCCTGTGAAACAGAAATACCAGAGCCAATAAGCTCTGGAGGTTCGACAGCGACAGCTGATGGTCTTACACTTGCAGCAGCAACACTGACAGGGGGGTTATTTGTACATACGATTGTATAGAGCCCCAAGGCTTCGGCTTTTCTTACTGCATCTTCAATATCTGCAAGCTGCATTCGATTCTCAGAGTGATTCAGCAATGTTCCAGTAGCACCATTTGCTACGAGTGTTTCACCAAGTGTATGTCCAGTGAACCTTCCAGGTTCACCTGGGTCCATGTGTTGTGAGAATACAGGAATATCAACTGCTTCCGAAACTCTGAAAATATCGGCAATCTGAGGAGCAACTACAATTGAGATATTGTATTCCTTAGCTACTTTCTCACATATCTTTGCAAGCTTAACAGCTCTATCACCAGTAGCTTGGGTATATGTTTTAAAATTCAAGGCTATGACCGGGAGTTCAATCTTTGTCATCCTTCTCATTCCTGTTGGAGCTGATAGCACAGCTCCGACAGGCTTTGCCAAAATTCAGCTCAATATTAAGCTTGTTTCATTACCTAACAGCACCAATAAGAAGCTTAAGTGGAGTAACGCGGGCGTATCCTCTTCGGTTCAACTCAGTTATTGGTTTGCGAAGCTCTATCTTCACGAATTTTCCTGGCTCTGCATTCTTGTAGTATTTCATATAGAGAGTTGAGAATTCGGAGAAAGTCGCGGCACTAAGTAAATCTGTAACTGCATCATTTCCAATTCGAATGAAGACATCTTCATCAGGAGCAGTACCAGATGAAACTTTGACCTCGCTCATTGATTCTTTAATAATTGTAAATCGTTCGCCCATAGCCATGAGTTCAAGTTTGAATTCATCAGGTGCCTCGATGGTAGAAGCTGGTGCCCCTTCGGTCAGCATATACTTCAGTCGATCCTGAATTGTCGCATGATATGGCATAGTGGTTGAACCTCCTTCTACTGGGGTTTCCTCTGTTATTTCTTGGGGCTCTTCGTCAACTGAAGGCGCTTCTTCAACGGATTCTTCAGTCACTTCTTCATCTATCTCTTCATCCACATCTTCTAGAGGAAGTTCCTCATCTACTTCCTCTCCTTCTTCTTTCTTCTCATCCTTCTTTCCGAAAAATCTTCTCATCATCTTGATTTCACCTTATCATATCTACGGATACTCTACATTCCGCTAGGAATTATGGTCCCATTCACTCCCAACATATTAAACATTGATAGAAAAAGGTAATTCAGTTGTATAGGTCATGGTGTGTTCTTAGGCAATGATTCTACGGCCTTCGCTGCTAAGGCCTCAATTTGTGCAATTAGGGGGCCTGCACTTGTTTGTTTTCGCTCACCCCATAGCTCATCCACAAGTAGATCACGGATAGCAATACGAATCACTTCAGAGCGATTTGGATACATTCCTTGTTTGATGAGCTTGTCAACGCCTTCAACATAGGATTCGGGCATACAGATTGTTACGACTCTCATTTTGCACCAATATGATGAGTGCATAATTGAGTAATGAAAGGGTGTCTGATTGTCATGAGTATCAGGGTAATACTAGGTTGGGTTCATACTCGATTCCTGTGGTATCAAGGTCGCAGTACAACCTTTCCAAACTGCTCAGCAGACTCAAGGAACCTATGAGCATTAGAAGCTTCAGAGAGAGGAAATATCCGATCCACAACTGGTCGTACTCTCTTGGCCCAGACGAGTTTTAATGCCTCACGTAATTCACTACGAGATGACATAGTGCTTCCGAGTATCTCCAACTGTTTCCAAAATACCAAATTCACATTTGTCATAGCCATGGGTCCCGATGTGGCACCCGGAGTAACGAGTTTCCCACCTTTTCTCAGACTCTTCAGACTACGTTCCCAAGTTGCCTGCCCTACAGAGTCAAGCACAATATCAACCCCACGCTCCTTAGTTGCAGAATAGACCTCTTTGTGATAGTCGGGTGTATCGTTGTGGTTGATAAGAACGTCTGCACCGAGAAGCCGTGCCCTCTCCAACTTCGTGTCTGAGGAACTTGTGACTATAACTCTCGCTCCAGCAACTTTTGCTAGCTGCAATGCTGCTACAGCAACTCCACCTCCTATTCCAATGATGAGTACATCATCGCCAGGTTTGATCTGTCCTTTGGTCATGAGAAGACGCCAAGCAGTCATGAGAGTCAAGGGAGTTGCCGCTGCTTCAGCAAAATCTAGTCCACTATCTTTGGGTATTGGAATGATATTCTCTGAATTAACCGAGATATACTCTGCATAACCTCCTCGGACATGCTCACCAATAATCATGTATGAAGGACATAGGGAGTGCTGTCCAGTTATACAGAATTCACACTTTCCACATGAGAGTCCAGGATCAATGATAACTCGTTGTCCAATGTCAAATTCTGATTCTATTGAGTCGCCTACGTCCTTGATGACACCAGAGATATCACTTCCAAGAATATGAGGCATCTCTAATTTGATTCCTGTAATTCCGCCTCTTACAAAGAGGTCCAGATGATTCAACGCAACTGCCTTTATCTCAACCAATACTTTATCGGACGCAGGCGATGGCGTTGGAAAATCAGTGTATTCTAGAACATCTGGCCCACCATGTTCATGAAATAGACTCGCTTTCATCCTTACACATCCTTCAAACGATATTCATCTCCCTTTTGATGATAAAACCCTTCCAGTATGTAGATGGAAGCATATTTGAGTAACATCAACTTTGAAGAGGTACCATAGAATCCAGCATAATTCCTCTATGGATTCTGAGGTGCGAAAATGGCGAAAGGTAAAGCTGGAAAGATTCGTGCTAGTCACATTCTGGTAGATAAACATAGCAAAGCCCTAGAGATAATCAGTAAGATAAGAGAAGGCGAGGATTTCGCTAAGATGGCACGAGACTATAGTTCGTGTCCTTCTAAGAAGAAAGGTGGAGACCTCGGGTTCTTCACGAAAGGGAATATGGTTCCTGAGTTCGAGCAGGCAGCATTCAGTTTAAATCCGGGTCAGATGACGAATGAGCCAGTCAAGACTAAGTTTGGATATCATATCATAAAACGAACTGCATAGTTATAATTCAGTAAGATGTCATCACAGGGAGAGTTGCTTCTCCCTTGTCAATTGTTTTTTATGCGATCTTTTCTAGATGTCAGTAATCATGAGTGTGGTAGGCAGTGCTAAGGAGAATAGTACAAAGAATTGAACGTATGACGATACGTGAAATTGAATTGGTACTACTACTAGTGATGTTACTTGTACCTGCAATCAATTACCCAGGTGGCGGACATCTTCAAGCAAATGAATTAGTGCGAGGTGTTGTAGTAGCTGCCTTGTTGTGGAACATTCAATTATCGTATTGGATACTATACTCCGAGATTGGAATTTCAATTGTGGGAGTGAATATATTGAATCCCTACCACATACTAAGTTCTACAATTATGTCAATAGTCAACATCATTTTCGCAATACAGGTCATAAGATTCTGTAAAAAGCAAACCTCGAAGCGAATTACAATAGCTATAGGCATTCTCACATTGATCTTTCCGTTCCTAATTTTTATTCCATGGTGGTCGTATCAAAATGCGATTCAATTCTGGGAGAGATCGGGATTAATCATCTACTATGGCCCAATTCCAATCCTGCTCATTATTGGACTGATAATTATGAGATATGTAGGACCGTGGAAAGTCACCAAGCCTTGGGAAGAGGATGAAACACTGCAGGGGGACTGGTGGAATAACTCAGACGAGAAGAGAAAAGAAGAAAGCTGAAGCGAGTTCAGTACAAAAGAATGTGGAACGGGACCTTCTGGTCCCGTATCTACATTTATTCAGCAGATTCAGAGGTGTCCTTGGATTTGCCCTTTGGAACAATCTCTTCCTCTACGAAACGATTTGCACATTGAGTTAGTACCTTTGGCAAGGTCGTGTACTCCATCTCATGTTCACTGAGACGGTGAGGTTGGAATGGGCCGATTCGTCTGAGATAGTCAGCGATCTCCATGCCCCTCTGACGAGTGATGTCGAAGGCAACATCATCGAATAGGTCAACTGGTCCAACTAGCATTCCATTGCTGACTTGGAATCCAAGAGCGACCACACGTGGAGGTCCATCAAATCGAGTACATCGAGAGTCCTTCAGGCCTACTGGAAGAAGGGGTCCAGCATGTGAACCTCGCATCCACCCAGATACCAAATGAGGTAGTGTGAATGCCTCAAGCACCTCGCCCATGGCCGGTAATCCTGAGTGTGCTCGGACAATTGCTACTGGGTCATCTTTGCCGACATACTTACCTGCAACTGCATGCAGTTTATCCGTACTGACAGATGCTGCAACCAGACCATCTGCACGATAGATCTTCTTAATTGTGAATCGTCCTGTGCTTCCAAGCAATGCTAGGATGTCGTACATTTCTTCGGGAGCTTTCATCTCGACGAAACAAGGCACCTGCTTCATGATATCTTGAATGACAAATCGAAATCCGTCATGCAGATTTGGATCGATTACCAGTCCAGCAGTTGTGAACGGATCTGCAAAGATACGGAATAAGGGATAGTTGTATGCACCAGGCTCAGTCTTATCAGCCATAAACACTGCAATGGGTTCGGACTTCCGTTCCTCAATTGTCATTTCTGCAGAGCCAGGACCCATTCCCTTTACATTACCACTGAATGTATCAGATAGAATATCTTGGCCAGCAGCGTAGATTTTCTTTTCACGGGCAAGCTCTGTACCTTTCAAGAATGTTTCAAAAGCAAGCCTGTGGACTTCTTCATTATTTTCACCCTTATTATGGGTCATTATCAGCTCCAGGTCATCGCCTGCATTTGCTACATGAAAGTCGTTGATAATCTTCTTATCGACAGCAGCTTTCAGTTCCTTTCTTGCTAGATCGAACAAGAAGTCAGGCACGATAACATGTCCTGCCAAAGAACCAATGTCAGCCTTGATGACGCTGATTGTGGTTTCAACCATTACAACAATCGCTCCTATTATC
>JAEORN010000086.1 GCA_016840825.1 Candidatus Thorarchaeota archaeon
ACGACATTGAACTATGCTATAGAACATGGACAATACCTACTCTACCCCGGTCAGGTTGATAACGAGTTCATAGAAGATGTATTGCTCCATCCTGTTAACAATTTCCAGATGATAGGAGAAATAATCTGGCTCCTAATGCTCCTGGCTATTCCTTTCGCCATGATGATAGTTCTTGGAATCCTAGGTCATTATGTAAGACAGCAAGCCGATAGAGGAATTGAATCATTTGCATTTTTCTCTGGTGTGACTCTCTCGGTAGTGACCTATTACCTACTTCCGAACTTGGACTACATAGTTGGTTTTGCTATCACTCCCGCAAGATACGCTGGAGAAATTTTCAATAGATTAAGACCAGTTCTTGCGTTACCAGAAGCTGACCAACAGTTAGCCCGTCTTGCCTCACAATTCATAGTGAATCTACCAATCTTTGTGTTCAGTGCACTCTTCATTCTCTACTTCTTCAAGTATAGAGAAACTTGGAGAGAAACAATAGGTGAAACTGCTGGTCCACTTTTACATGTGCATAGAAGAGACTTGGTTCAAACTGTAGTTATGTTCTTTGGAGGTCTCGCTATTGCTATATTAGGTGTCTGGGGTCTTTCATTGGTGCTTGCCAACCCTTCGCTTGTGAATAACCTGCTCCAAGGTTTACTGGTTAAGATTGGTTCGCCTGATGGACTTGAAGGTGTCCTTCCACCTCCGGGGCATTTCCTGGATTATCCTAGAACAAATCCAATGGGATGGTTTGTAATTTTCATTGAACACAATATGATTCGAACCTTACTGATGCTGGTGATTGGGCCGATATTCTGGTCAGCAGTACTCTGGTTCACCGGAGTGAAGAAGACGGAATCTGAGCAACGAATTGGGGTTTGGGGCATCACTTCATTGATTGTTGGCGCTGCCGTTACATTTGTGTGGACTGCATACGATGCACAACTAGGACTATACAAACCTATGGATTCAAGATGGGGCTTTGCTGCACAACTAGGACTTAGAGCACTTGTGGTCTTTGGAGGAATGTTCCTGCTCTTTGGGTTGGTTGTACTTGTGAAAAGTCGTGGAGGAAAGGGTTCAGGTGTATGGTGGTTCCCACTCTTCATCACCATTTTTGCAGCGGAATATTTTGTCTACGATGATCAGTTCACTCTAATTGCATTGATTGCATTTCCAATCATCCTTGCTGCAGGATACAAAATGGTTGGCAAGGGAAATGGTGAAGATTTCATGATCACTTTCATAAAGTTCAGCTTGATGTCCTTAGCCATTGCAGAAGTCCTCTCAACGGCACTTACAATTGGAGGAATTGCTATCATTGAGATTCAATTTTTGGGAATAAGTACATGGGTGTTTCTTGCTAGGATTCTACCTCATGCTATCATAGAAATCCCAACTTTCTTGGTTGCTGCTGGGGCATCAATCAGGATTGCAAAAGACCTCTGGCCGACAATCGAAGCTGAGGATTGGTCGTCAGTGCCCTCTAAGACTCGAGCTCTCCTTAGTGATGAACGAACTTGGAGGACATATGCACTAATCATATTCCTTCTAGTTATAGCCTCCCTGATTGAAGCCTTTGTGACTCCAATTGTCTTCTGGATGGCACTTGGGATTTAGCAATTACAAAGGGGCGGTCTCGTTCCGCTCCTACTTTGTCCTCCCAAAAACAGGTCCAACTTGATTTACTCTAGTTGAGATCTGAGTTTTTCATGGAAGAATTTGACGCCAGCTAAATGAGCCTCATAAGTGCAGTTGAAAAGGTCATATGAGATACCAGTAACTGGAATCGCATTTCGAATCATCACACAATTCTTCTTGTCAATCCCAAAGTTCACTTCTACAAGAGTTGCGTTTGATTTCAGCAGCTTCTCGTATATTCCCCTCTTACTCTTTGTAGGAACTTCTGAAAGGTCCATGAGTCGGGTCGTGAGGGTAACCCAATTCTTTCCCGGAAAGACTTCAATCACTCTAGCTTCAGTCGGTCCATAGGGGTAGAGACTGAAGGTCTTTTTACCATGTTCTTCAAAGTCTATCTTCAGTCGTTTGAGGTACTCCTTTGCAATAAACCATGTGGTACTCATCTATAACCTACCCTGCCTGAGGTACTCTCCTCGCTTCACCAATCGTTTCCGCAGATTAACCTACGGAGCTATGTACAAATACTAGTAAAAACTTTGCGAATGAATTTACTAGATTGGCAAAGTACGAGGAAATCTCTCTTTTTGCATGATTTCGAGTATTATTTGGTGCGAATCTGATTTGCTCCCGCAATTTAAGAAAATATCAAGATAATTGCAGAGAAAATATGATTTCGACGAATGCACAATTCAGATGAAACTCGATTGGAAGTATCTTCTAATCTGAATGTTCAGCGTGGTTCGAAATACTTATCCGGATTAAGACATATTATTTGACACTGTCAACTATATACTTGACTTAGTCAATAAAATGATACAGATCTGCAGGCGATACTATCATGATTCAAAGCCAACTCGAAAGGAATGTTGGAGAACTACGGCGATTCAATCGATTCTACACAAAACGGATTGGGCTTCTCAACAAGGGATTGCTGAAGACCCAATTCTCGCTAACACAAGCACGCGTAATCTTCGAACTTGCTCAACAAGAAGAAACTATCTCAACAAATCTTGTGGAAAAACTCGATATTGATCCTAGTTACTTGAGCCGATTACTCAGCGCTTTTGAGAAAGATGGCCTTATTGAGAAATTGCGTTCTGAAAGAGATAGTCGTCAGAGGATTCTGAAATTGACTGCAAAAGGCAGGGAGTCCTATAGAGATCTTAATGAACGGGCAAATGCCGAAATCATGGAAATGCTATTAGAGCTTTCCAGCGAGGATCAACGTCGACTTCTCAATGCAATCACTGCAATACAGTACATCCTTGAATCAGACAAGATGACAGTTCCATCCTATCTCCTACGTCAACATGAATCAGGTGATATCGGTTGGATTACTTATCGACATGGCGCTTTATATGCTGAAGAGTATGGTTGGGATGAAACCTTTGAAGCACTAGTTGCTGACATTCTTGTCAAGTTCATTCAGAGTCACGATTCGAAAAGGGAACGTATCTGGATAGCAGAACAAGATGGTGAAAGAATAGGCTCGGTCTTGCTTGTAGATGCAGGAAATCACATCTCTCAATTGCGACTACTACTGGTGGAACCAAAAGCCAGGGGTAAAGGGATAGGGAAACGTCTGATTCAGGAGTGTATAGATTTCTCTAAACGCAACGGATACAAGCGAATCAAGCTATGGACTCAGAAGAATCTAGATGCCGCACGGCATTTGTATATGAAAGCTGGATTCGTCTGTGTAAATGAGAAACCACACAAAAGCTTTGGTCATGATTTGATTGAAGAATTCTGGGAGTTGAACCTAAAGGATTGAGCCGGATGTATTGGCGTAGATGGTGCTGTATGAATAGATGAAGTCTTCTCCTTTTGCTTGAAATTGTTAGATTTTATTCCCAATCGAGAAGGCGATGTTCGCCCTCTAGACTTCGAACTTCAGTCACATCTTGAGTGACTTCAAGGGTTCCGATGAATTTTCCATCATCATCTTTCACAGCGTAATAACCAATTAGGAAGAATCGACCATTCATCTGAATCCAAAACATGGCTCTGTCTTTTTTGCCCTCTTTGAAGTATGTTAAAATTTTCTGGACCTTGTCATAACTCTTACTGGGGTGACAGTTAATCACACTCCTCCCAATAACAGCTGGGCTTCTTGGAAAGATGCGGTCGTCTGTCGCTGAATAGTACTTGACCTTTTCATCCACTCCCACGAATGAAATATCAAGGGGCAAATGACGAAGAAGCAAGTCTATTTCTTTAAGAGTCAGAGACCCAGTGTTTAAGTTAATTCCAGGAGATTCTGGTTGTTGATCAACTTGATGAATATCAATTGGTGAGATTGGTTTCCATTCTGTTCCTGGTGTGACCCATGCGTAACCAATCTCCTCTTCTCCTGTTCGAACTTTCACCCAATCATACTCTGACAAATTCTCCAATGACATTGGGAAGAGGATATTCTCTTCTTTGTAAATCAGTTCTTCAATTGCAGTGAGTAGTTCATTGAGGTTTGATCCATCCAAATTGTTGAGCATATCACGAATCTCATCCTGTTTTGCCCACATTACCGTTGATGGACCTGAGACTCCTGCGTTCTCAAGTAAAGGGAAGAGTTGATTCTGTAGTCGAATGTAGTGCACGACTATCTTTTTTAGCTCCTCTAAAGAGCTAGAATCGTCAGGACTTTCCTTCAGAATATTGACCAGTTTTTGCGCTTCTTCATTCTCTCTCATGTAGGTGTGTATCGGATGACCTGGTGTCGTTTGTGGTGTCTGTTGTACATCAAGCGACTCCTTGAAGACCAATACATGAACATCGCAGAGTGCTGTTACTTGCTGAGCAGTCAGTTCGCCTGAATCAATGAGTGATTGTTCCATTTCAGCAATCTCGGTTGCGCTGACATCAACTAAAATCTCCTTGAATTCAGCTTGAAGCTTCTTGATATCCTCTCCACCATGTAAATCTAGGACTAAATCTTTTAGCTTCCGTTGTCTTTTAGCTAGTTCTTGTTGCCAATCGCTTGCTTCTTCATCTCCTTTGTCAATTGAAACTTCTTCATTGGCATTCTCTGTGATAGAATCGGAGAGCAGAACATAGAGTCGATTCAAGGGAACATTTGACATTTTTGAAACATCGGTCAATGTTGCACGTTTTCCGATTGTTTTCTGCAGGATTGGATTCTGTAGTCTCTTGAGTTTTGGTGAGATTTCTACAAGGGTTTCGAAGAGAAAAGGAAACTCATTTGCTAAATCAAGAATCTTTGTTGAAGCTTTTAGTGTAACTGCCATAGGAACACCTCATTCACACAATGTCGTCTAGTAAGTTAACTATATTTAAGTAATGCGATTGCAACTACTATTGTGACTTCGAGAATCCCCCATGATGAAACTCAATCTTACAGCTGATTTCAAGTGTTCCACAGTAATCCTCAATGTCTTCTTCGATTTCATTCCATAATGAAGGATCGCTCTTGATTCTCTGATAGAACTCTCGAAGTTCAGGAAATCGCTCTTCGATCAGTTTCATAATCCTGGGAACATTATGACCACGAAAGTTCAGGTTCTCAAAATGGAACTCGTCGTTATACGTATAGGATGCTTCAATTATTTCCTTCCAATCTGTTACTCTCGGGAAAATAGGTGAGATGAATACCCATGTGGAAATGTCTTTCTTTGCTATCTTCTCAAGTGCCATTAGACGTTCTGTTGGTCTAGATGCTTTTGGTTCAAGAATCCTCGCAAAATCATCGTCCAATGAGCTCAGTGAAACTCCGACATGAATATCTTCAAACTGCTTGAACAAATCAATGTCCCGCTCTACAAGTTTTGACTTCGTTAGAATTTCTATTCTTGCTTCAGTCCCAACTAATTTCTCAAGGACTCTGCGAGTGTTTTCATATTTCATTTCCAAGGGTGTATAGGGATCTGTGACTGAACTCAGCAAGAGTGTCTTGCCATCGTATTTCTCTGGCTTGATTTTTTCCCAGTCGTAGTTCTTCACATCGAGAAACTCTCCCCATGTTTCACCACCATGTCCAGTAAATCGTTTCATGAATTCAGCATAGCAATAGATGCAAGCATGTTGACAGCCAATGTATGGGTTGATGACATAATCTACTCCAGGGATATTGCTCTTAGTAATGATACTCTTGGTTGTGGTTTGATTGACTATCATCTCTTTCCAAGTATTGATGCCAATTCAAAACTTTATCTAAATGAGAATGTATTCAATCTCATAAGAACGAATAAGAAAATAGGAGGAAGAAAGGATTCTAAGATCCTTTCCAATCCCGATTTGAACTATAGAATTTTAGATTAGCATCCCTGCTGTCATTATCCAAACTACAAGTAGAGTGGCAACAATCGAACCCAAGTAGATTCTTCCTGTCTTGATATAGAAGGCAGTCATTAGGAAGAATATTCCAGCAAAGATTGGTAGGTACGCCATGAGGAAAATTCCATAGAGCCCCATCACAAGTAATGGCCCAGTTCCAAACAGGAACATTGGGAGATAGTTGACAAGTATCATCACAAGTAGTGTAGACTCCATGACGAAGACAATCTTGATCCACCATATCATCTGTGTCTTCAATGGTGAATCCGACTCGGGGAGCCTCATCATTCCATATGCATACACTCCTCCGTTGATGAGGAAGAAGGGGAACACAGGTAGTATGTTGACTATGAATTGAATAAACTTCTCTGCTGTTAGGACTTTCAAGACTGGCCACATGTACCTGAACTCTATTGCAAAGAACATCTGAGATGCCCCCACAAGTACATACAGGTATGCAATTAGTGCTGCAGATAGAACAATGGTGCGGAAGATGATATCCCGACTCTCAGAGTCCCTTATGGTTTCAAAACGTCCTAAATCTGCATGAGTGACACCCTCTTCACCAATTGAGGTTTTTCTGAACCAGATTCTATAGAAAATGCCAGCAATCAGAGCATTGACGAGAAACCAGAGCAGTAAACCGTTCCCAGTCAACAAGAGGAAGATTGGTACAAAGGCACCCAGAACAGCTCCACCAATCATACCAAGTGAAGGCAGTATTAGAAAGGTGATGCCACCAATGATCGAGTTCAAGATTGCATATCTCCACCATTTAGTGCCTTGTGTTGGCACTCTTTGTGGTAGAGGTCTGGCTACCAGGTTAAAGTATGGAAACTCTAGAAGAATGCTGGTTAAAGGAATTAGAGACATGAATGATATTATCAGTGCAAAAAGGGTTGCACCTTCTCTGATCATGTATGTTTGTGGTACAGAGAGTGCTTCAGCTCTAGCTTCGGTTTCACCAATCCCCAAAAGTGCTTGAAGCATCCATGCAACCGTTTCGCTGACTCCCTTAGAATTCCATGTCGCTCCAGGATGAGTACAAGGACATTGTGCATACCTATGTGCTGAACCATCTGAGAAATCACCATAGGTGACATCTGCTTCAGCTTCATTTGCTGATGTAAGATTCTCATTATATGCAATCATCTCAAGACTGTCTTGCAGAAAAGCAGCTCTGGTTTGTGTTGTGAATAGTTCCTCGTAAAAGGACCACACAGCCAGATAGTTGTTCATGTAACTATGGGTAGTGAGATTGTACGGACCATCCGCCTGAATCACGATGGCTCGATGGTCTGGGTTTGTGGCTGCAATCGCAGCGGCAGTACCCGCTCCCATACTATGCCCCACTAATCCTGTCTGTGTTTCATCAACATATGGAAGTGATTTCAGCCATTGATATGACGCATTACCACCAAGTGTGGAATCGAACGCACCAAGGAAATAAGATATGATATCAACGATGCGGTCCGAGTCTCCATGACTGATCTCATCTATAGCAAAAGCAACAATACCCCGTCTTGCGAGCTCTAGTGCAGCAGGACCTTCAGTGTCTTTATCATTGTTCATTCCATGAAGTAACAAGACTCCCGGTGCAGGATTATCTTCAGTCGCAACTACAGGACGATACAATTTCCCTGTTATTGCCATTCCATTCTCATCTACGATTCTGATGTAATCAACATCAATTGAACCAAAGTCAGTTTGTATCGCATGACCGAGTAGAATAAATGAACCTATCAGAACAAGACAGAGAATCATGAATTGCCTGTTTCTATCCAAACTTCTAATGATGCTCATATGAATCACCTTGGAGAAGCTAGTCTGATTCAATCTTCTCCCTATAAAAGAAGGTCGACTCGAACCATAAGGAAAATTTCGTTCATACTACATAGAGGTAGATGGACTCGTCTTCCTTCGTCTTTACTGGAGTCCAACCATCAAGGATGAATCGGTAGGAAACCACACGGGTACCGGTTTTCAGTTCACTGGCTAGCTTATCTCTGATCTTCTTGTTTATCTCATGTCCCTGATACAAGGTGACGACAGTCGCGTCCTCAAGACTCACCTTGAAGAAGTTGGCTCTAATCACTTTGGTTTTTTGCTGTAGTCTGTTTCGTCTAATAGAGAGTTTTGACCACCACAATCGGAGTGGATCAACTTCAATACCAATTGATTTTGCTCCAAATTCCTTTGCAGCTATGATAATAATTCGACCATCTCCGGAACCTAGGTCATAGAGAATGTCTTCACAATTGACTCCTGCAAATTCAAGCATTGATTTAACCCTCTTCTTTGGTGTAGGTACCCATGGGGCTCCTACGATTCCCGACCATGCTATCCAGATCACGAAAATGATGACACAAATTTCGATAGCGAGGATAAGTGACCAGTCAACCATCTGAATCGGACTCTCAAAGCTTTTGCAGTACTTCTTTCTTCCGCATCAATCTAAGTGATTCTATCCTTGAACACAGTTCTAACGAGCATGATATTCACTAGGAGAGTTATCAATTCAAGAAGTCCAACAACTAAAAAGGCATAATTCATCTCCATTCCTAGTCCATCAATTAGCACTCCAAAAATAACCGGACCTACAGTTATTCCTAAATTTCCAAGGAAATTAAAGAAGCCCATACCCATCGCTGAGTCTTCCTGTCCTACTATATCTCCAACTAGTGCCATAGAAGGAGGCGATGTGATACCTGCGAAGACACCTAAGATTGCAAGCATTAGTAGAAGGAGGGTGAATCCCTGAATACCAACAAATCCGATCACAGATAAAACCACTCCATATCCTATACTCCCAACAACTAACTGACGGAATCGCCCGTGTTTGTCTGATAGTCTGCCCATTGGATATTGGAGGATTATGAAGGGCATTGCAAAGATAGCAAGTGAAATTCCTCTAAGTGATTCATCTAATCCAAGCGAAACAGAAAGGAAGAATGGTAATGCTGTCAAGATAAATCCGATGTGAAGTCTATCAAATAAATTGAAAATCCCTGGAACAATCAGTTCTGGTTTTTTTCTTGCGAGCATGAAACTCTGCCCTAATGTAGGGCGTGTCTTCGTCATAGGAGGGTCTCTCAATCCAACCAAAGCTAATAGAAGTACAACTGCATTGAGGCTCACCGCGGTATAGTATGGGGCGAATAAACCAACAGAAGCAATGAAACCCCCAATCGCTGGCCCTAGTCCCATTGCGATGGCTAGAAATGCTCCGAAGATGCCCATATTTCTTCCACGATTGTGACTCTCTGAGAAATCAATTGCGAGGGTCATGAATGTTTGCCAAGACATGACAGTAAAGGAACCTTGGAGAAATCTATAGAGTAGCAATATGGGATATGAGAGCGTGGTTGTCATCAAGAAATAGAAGATCATGGATCCCGAAGCTCCAACTAGTACAAACACACGACGTTTGGCCCAACGGTCAGATAACAATCCAGTTGTAATTCCGATGATTAGGTATGAGAGGTAGAGGGTGGTGTCAAAGAGTGAATACTGGAATCCAGTTATTCCTGTAAATCTATCGAGAATAAATTCTGGTTGATTGACATGTAGAATGGCTGCAGCCGTGATTGCAAAAAGGGTCAGAGTACCTAGAAGAACAACCCGGTTTGTAGTAGATACGGGTTCGATTTCAGCTATCACCGTATACTCATTCATGATAGTATCTCTCTTTGATTGTGGGTTTAAGTCTGAGAAGACATCTGTTAATCAAACTACCCAAATGAATATGCTTTGCTTTTCTTATATCACGTATAATATTATAGCGAAAACCTGTGTTCAAATTATGCTGAGGAGATTCTACCATGGATGCGCAAACACTTCTCACGTATCTTCAACTACATTACTGGAATCGGGATGAACTTCACATCCACAATCTTCAGAATATAACCAATGGATGGGAAACAGAAATTCTCTCCTTCAATCTTGAGTGGAGCGAGAATGGTGGCAGAGAACTCAAGAAACTCGTGGCTAGAATATATCCTGGAAAGAATGCTGATATCAAAGCACAGCGTGAAGCTACAACAATGAAACGGCTTCTTGAGCTGGGGTATCCAGTTCCTGTTGTGCACATTGTTGAAACTGAGAAATCTCATCTTGGCCAACCATTCATGATTATGGACCGAATCGATGGTAGTATCTTGGATGATAAGATACAGGAGAACCCTGATAGATGGATGAATGAATTCTCTAACCTTTTTGTCAAACTACACCAGCTGGATTGGAGGAAAATGCTGGATAAACCTGAAGTATATCCAATTGATGATCCTTTTTACTATATCAAATCAACTCTTGCTGGATATGAGAAAGATCTTGAAAACTCTCAAAAGCAAGAACTCTTTCCAATCATCAATTGGTTACAGAA
>JAEORN010000087.1 GCA_016840825.1 Candidatus Thorarchaeota archaeon
GAGAAAAATTGCAGAGTTCCGGGTTGCACGGAAAAAACCAAATCCGTCTTTCAGTTATGTAGCAGAAATAAACACAACTCTAGGTGGAAGGAATTTAAACACAGCAAGGATTGGATTGGATTAATAAGACCTTCCAAGACAACTATTGAAAATTCCCCTCGAGCAAGAAATACAAGTAGACCTCTTTTGAAAGCATTTGCTTCTGCACATTATGAATCTACGGAGTATCTAATACAATGGGCGGAAATTAATCGCAACTTAAGATATCCGTTGTTGGATGATTTAGTAGCAAATGCACTATCCAAAATAGCAGGAAAGGTTCCTGATGCTACCTCTCTTCAGTTGAATTATATGAGTGGCATGGGATTTCAACCGTCAACAATCTCACAAATTGTAAATGAAATTGTAGATGCTCATTTTCCCGAGAGCACTTATTCTACTGTCATGATTGAAGAAATCCGACTGAAAATTGATGACAGAGTTGGGAATGTCAAAGAATCAATTGAGATTATAGTTGATATCCCCATTAGAGTCATTATTGCGACTATGATCGTTGGGTTTATTTGTGAAGAAATAAATCGGGGCGATGCCTGGTTTCGAACCAAATATAATTCCAATCCAGACAATCCAAGAATGGGAGGGGTCTACATGTCGGTTGTATATTATCTGGTGAGGAGGCACTCTAATGCAACAATAGCCCAAGCTAGAATATGCTTGAAATAATGGTTAAATCATGTTTACATGCTCAAAGAACTTCATCATCATCTTTTCCCACTCTGGAGACTGCTGATGTCCAAATCCCTCTGCAATGTGAATCTCGATTTTCGGATTCAACTCTAGTAATCGCTCATGGACCATTTTGAGTACTGAATAATTTACATTGATGTCATCAGCACCATGGAAGATGGCTAGGTTTGATTGTGCGAGTATGTTCAAGGAGTCTTCAGTCGTATAGTCTAGTACAAGCTTCATCTTATCATACGCCATCATATCGCCACTGATTATCATGAGATTGTGATATAGATCAGGCCTTTTGAAAAAGGTACCAAGAACTCCCAAGCCTCCCATCGAAAATCCGCTCAGGACAATCTTCTCCTTAGGTATCGAGAACATTTGCATCATCTTCTCTGTTATCTCGATTATTTCCAGAATCGACTCCTCGGGAAGATACTGATGAGACTCCCCTCTAGCAAATGGTGCTACAACAGCCATTCGCGTTTTATCAAACTTCTCAAGGGGTGCAGCTTTGCTCAAGGCACGTTCATCATTAGTCCCACTTCCGTGCAGCATGATGATGAGCCCAGAGCTACCATCCTCAAAGGTCGGAGGAATGTACATTGAATAGGGCTGCAGTGTGCCATCCTGCTGGCTTCTCATACCTAACCTCAGTTGCTCCCCCTTAACGAAGAGAGATTCTCCTGACTCCACACGATTCATATCCCTCTCCAGCTTGTCAATCAGGTCTTGAATATGCCATGGTACTTGATGTGGTTTGAGTGATTGTAACTTGCTCTCCAGCAATTCTAGCATCCATTCGATTGTTACCAGACTCTCACTTAGTTGTAAGTCATCTGTTCTTTGCCTGCTGAGTTCAATCACTTTTTCTCTTATCTTAGAAATTCTCTCTGAATCAATTATGAGAACCTCTAGGTCATGTGACCTGTTTCCTAGAATCAGTCTGAATGGTGTTCGACTATTGTACTGAGGTCCAGGGTCAAAATCGAGCTGAAGTATGTTCACGCCTTGGGACAGAATCACTTCCTTGTCAACAAGGGTTTCTCCCTCAACTACAATCGATGCATTGAGCTCTGAATCAGATGATGAATTGACTCCTAACTGAATTGAGATGGGCGTATTCTTTGTACAATGCTTGCTCTCCAGCGCGTACTCTACATCAAACCCCTCTCTAGGTAGTCGAGGTTCCTCGAGCTCGTAGACGACATAGTCACGAAGCTCCAACTCAGCCATGATCTTCCACCCTGGAATCAGCGAATAATATTGGACTGGATACTTGGCCTTGATTGGTTGAGGAACTAGAATATTGAAACCAATCTTCTTGGTCAGGAACGGTCCGAGCGGGTCTGCATAGTACCACGGAGCCATGACGAGCATGTAGGTGTACTC
>JAEORN010000088.1 GCA_016840825.1 Candidatus Thorarchaeota archaeon
GCAATCTATATGGCATGTGTTGAGTCAAATCTAACAGATACGTTCGAAACCAATTATAATGGTACAATACCAATACAGGTCCTCAATCGCTCGACTTATACAGCACCTATAGTAAATGGATATCTTGTATTTGACATCGAGAACATCTTTGTGATACGGTCTGACTTGAAATTACTCATAGAATTGAAACACTCTGGCTCCTCGGGTACCAATATAGATGGGGTCGTTTCGATCGGTGATGGATGGTTATGTGCTGTTGAAGGTGATGGATATTATTCTTCTGCGATGGGTGTTGTTACTGACCTAGTGACCCAAGGTCTCAAAGTCGAACTTGCAAGCAAAGAAGTTCTAGGAGGGGATTCGATGGTGAATAGCATTCCTTTTGGAATTCCAACATCCACTGCAGGAAGATTCCAGTTCAAATATAATCAAAGCTTGATTGAACATGTGGGAACTATTGATAGAATTCTCTTTCCCGTATCAGGCTATGGGGATGTATGCTTTGAGAACTTCTCAGTGTATCTAGTTGAAACGCCAATAAAAGGTGAATTGAGTCATACGGACATGGATAGTAATTATGGAGGACAGACACCAACACTGGTTCTAAATCAAAACAACTACACTGTAAGAAATCTCGGGCATATGCTGGTTATCGATGTCAATGATCTATTCGTTTATTCAAATACCCAAGACCTATTGATCGAATTGCGATTTGATAGTTTGGTCAGCGGTCATGAATCTATATACTATAATGTAGTAGGAGCTGGGATGTACAGAGCATATGACTACACTATCTCTGGTAACGACACAGCGAGTTACGATGTGTGCCTAGATTTTATTCATGACACACACTCAGTCACCTATACAGGAGCACCTCTTGTAAATGGTACGAGATACTATTGGCGTGTTAGAATATGTGATAGCATAGGTATCTGGAGTGATTGGGAAACTGGCGACTTCAAGTATGAAATACTGACCAGCTTACCAGCATGGTCTAATCTTGTTGAAACAGCGCAACCACTAGAGTTTGGAGAATCGATGACCATTTCAGTGGATGTTACTCACACGTCAGGGATAATGTCTGTTGATATCGAATATGATGGATTAAACCACTCAATGACAAACTCTGGAGATACCTATTCCTATACGTGGACTCCAGACGCACCAATGATTATTTCGTATACGATTTTCATGGAATCGCAATCAGGTTCATGGAACTCGCTGAGTGATAGTGTAGAAGTCGTGGATACGACTCCACCTGAATGGATATCCTCTCCAACAGACAAGGTGCTATTCTATGGTGATGCTCTTTCGCTTCAATTTACTGCAACAGACCTATCAGGGATCGCCAACTGGACAATTAATGATACTGTCAATTTCGACATAACTAATGGACTATTGACGAATAAAACTACACTCTCTCCAGGAGGTTATTTCTTGAATGTAACCGTAACTGATAATGAAGGTAATAGCAGATCATCAACCTTCTATGTGGCCGTCTTGGAAGCACCAGATACAACTACTACAACTACTTCGATAACTAGTCCAACAGATACAACAGGGACAACTCCACCTACAGACATTGATCAGAACAATTTAGTGATCATCATAGGACTTGTCATTGTCATTGTAGTTCTCCTGATAATAATAGTTGTCCAACGTAAAAGAAGTTGATACGTCTTAGTAAGCGCATTATGATATATGCGCTTACTGTTCTCTTTTGAGATAGGATAAGCTGAATGAATACCTATTGAAAGTTACCCAGCAACCGAAGGGAGGACCATTGAGATAGATACCTGCACTCTATCAACATCTGTTTGAAGTTGACCAGTCGCAAGCGTTCCATTCATCTGTCTTACAATAAGCCTTGCTACCTGAAAACCTAGAGTGCTCTCAATATAGCCAATAGGGCTTTGCCCAATCTTACGGGAGATATCATCAGGAGTTATCAGCTGATAAGGAATTTCGATTGTAACGTTCCAGAAATCAGTACCTTTAACGGATTCAGTTTGAATCTTTACGGTCATCTCTCTTCGATATGTCGGAATTTCAAGAGCCACATATAGTAGATTGAGGATTGCTCCAAATAGTAGTTCATTAGCCATGACATACGCTCGATTCTCTGCTGGTTTAAATCGGATGAGAGTATCAGGTCTTCTTGGACTGTGGGTGACGACATCGAGAGCATTGACGACAGTTGTGATCAGATTTGTTGGCAACACCGGTCTATCTGCCCAATTATCACTCTCATTCATTAACCTGACATTCTCGATTAGCTGCTCTGTTAGAGATACTGCTGTTCGAGCATCTGAAATCAATCGTTCTATTTCTTCTGGAGATTGATTTTTGTTTGACAATAGTTCAAGTGTTGTAAGAGTCATTTGATTGTAGTTAGTGATATCATGCATCAGTAAATCAGCATAGAGTCTTGCACGTGTGTGGGACACCTTAACATCTCTTGACGCATTAATATAAAGAACGACCAAGATGGAGGGTCCAATCAACAGAGATGCAAAGAGAAGAATTTCAGAAACCCACCATCCAGGAGTGAAGTAGCTGTAGAAACTCTTCAAAGTCGCAGGTACTATCCAAAATGCCAAGAATCCAACAACATACATCTCAAATGAAGCTCTTCCTTTACTAGTACTAGCAAGGAGAAGGAGAAGATATGCAAGAGATAGGAAAACCAGATAATTACAGACAAGAAGGAAAGCATCTCCAACGATATTAATCTGCAACACAGGAAAAACTCTAATCACAACTTGATTGGTGACTTCTCCGATAGTGATAGCTAGTGCAAATGCTAGTGATTGAAGAAATAACCCTAGTAGATTTGGAGAACTGAGCTCTTCTTCCTCTTTAGGTTCAGTAATTATTTTGTGAATTCGTATTACTATTAGGATTGTTAGCAAGCCACCAACGAAATATGGTATGGTGGGTTCTCCACCAACTATAGTCCCGAAGATCAGTATTGATAAAAGAGCAGTAAGCACGACACTCGACCACACACAAAACAAGAGAACCAAGTTCGCGTGGATTCTAGATGGTTTTAACCTAGAGTATGCGAAAAGCAAGACAGCCATAATAGCTGAAAGTGTTCCCGCACCAATGTGGATAATAGCGAAAGCCAAGAAGTTCCCAGACTCTACAGGAAATGTGAGTTCTAATGATTCAATTATTGTCGTTATGAGTAGTGGTAGATATGTAGCTAGACTCAGTGAAATTAATAGAAGATAACGAGTGAGTGTCTTGTAGGACAATTCCTTCAAATAGGGCATTACAAAGGCTGCACTAAATAGAAAGAGTGAGGCGATGATCAGGTTCTCTGCAAAAATCCACAGCAGGTTGTCATTTAGATAGGCATTCATAATCACCAAGGATGATAATGCGATGAGAAAGGAAGCACTACCGAAATATCCACGATTGATTTGTATTTTATCATCTCGTCCTCTGATTATGAATGGAAGAAAAACAAATAGAGCTGCAGATATTGAGCCAAGAATAATGCTATAGACACCATCAACAGGGACTAGTAGAACATATAATACTGTATAGTAAGCCACACTATAGATAATCAATGGAATTGAGAAGAAAAGAAGAATCATGAACCACACAGTACTTTTCTTTCGAAACTCAAAGGGAATGTATTGAAAAATAGCTCCAAGAAGAAATAGAACACCGAGTAGACATAACTCCAGGAGAATCATGATTAGATTTACAGGTTCAACCACTGTTGCTTCCTGACTCGCTCGCAGGAACATAATTGCGTGATCAATTTGAGTGAAAATGAAGAATAGGAATGCATCTAAGAAAAGAATCCTAGGAATCGAAGCATCTCGCTCTACATTTTTGAGTAGAACTGCCGTTGGAATTGCTGCCCAATATACGAGAATTGAATGAACACCAAGCCGCGTAGCAGATGATAATGAGATAATCTGTGCACCACTTAGAGCAAGAAAGGTTGAAATTATCGCCAGAGGAACCAAAAGGATTACCTTGAACAAGTCCTTTCTATTTCCAACTAGCATTCTCAATCCCACAATTCGGTTCGCAGACTTAGATAAAAGGAAATCTTAGATGTGATGAAAACCTAGTGTCAATATCTCCTAGTTTCTTTATATATCGCGATTATTTCAATTGACATACTAGAATTTCATCTTAGTATGAAGTAAATGTTTCAGCGCAATATTTAATGCGGCATACAAGAACTATCTGACAAGTGTGTTCTTGGATTGAAATGAATCGAGAACGCCATAAAGACACTCATTGCATATGATTGAATGATTGGTAACTAAGCCACCAGTCAGCAGTTCCACTGCATCAATCAAATCCACAGGGCTAACCAAATTATGTTGAATCCGAATCTCAGAGTTCTTTGAGATACAGAAGAGACGATTATGCATTCTATCGATCCTCAGCAGTTGAAAGCAAACATTTGAAACTCCAGAATCCTCTATATCATGTCTAATGGAATCCAAGTCAAGTAATTCAGGTTCTAATGGAATGAACTCAACATCAGTAATCTGATCATCATTCAAGCAGAGTTGTTCACTACCTTCTTCCTTGAAACATGGACACCCATGAATGATGTCTTTCAATGAATCGGACTTTTTTCCTTTGCCCACCATAAGAAAAGATACCTCCAAAATTATGTCAGGTTCTTCAGTAATAAACTCCACAAGGATAGCATCTCAACTCTCCGTCTAAGCTCCAATAACCATTTATAACTCAATTAACAATTGTATCTTACAAGGTTAGTTAGGGAAATACAGTGTCGAATCTTGATGATAGTGTTATATTACTATCAGAGTTTGGATTAACACCATATGAAGCGAAAGTATTCCTAGTAGCTCTCAAGCTAGGTTTCTCTTCAGCAAGCAGGATTAGTAAGGAATCCGAAATACGAAGAGAAGAAGTATATCGTACACTTCCCAAACTTGAGAAGGCTGGCCTAGTTGAGAGAGTTTTGGGAAGGCCAGTGAAATTTAGGGCTATCCCTATTGATGAGGCAGTCAGTTTACTATTAAAGAGAAAAGAAGAAGCTGCCATTAAAGAACTACAAGAGCTGTCTGGGAAAAAGGACCAGCTCATCACATTATTCAAATCACTCACACCCAAGCATCAATCAAAGGATGATAAAGCGCAATTCGTGTTAGTAACTGAGAAGGATACTATAGCAATTCGTATGGAATCGCTAATTGATAGCGCAACCAGTCGAATTGACATTGCAGATTCAACAGCCAATATTGCGAGATTCCTCTTGAACTATGAAGAAAATATCAGGAATGCGTTAGCACGAAAGGTGAGAGTGAGAATCATCACTGAATATCCGGACGAAGAGGAAGCTCTTCAACGAATAATAATCAATAACCTCCCAAAAGATGAAGTACGACTCAGATACTTGGATGATATTCCCAGTCGGTATGTTCTTTTTGATGGTACAGATGTAATGCTTTCTACATCTGCACAGGGTTCTCTTGATGAGAGTAGGACTCTGTGGACTCAAGATACCAATCTTGTATCTCTCATCAGAAGGGATTTTGATGAGCAATTCAGTAAATCGATCGACTGGTACACATACATCTCAACTCCTATTGAGAACATTTTGAGATCGCTTAAGCATATCAAGCCAAGAGACCATGTAATTCTATTCTACGACACTCCACGATTGAAACAGGAGATCCTTTTTAGCTATATCAAACAAGGGCTAGAAAGAGGGGAATCTGCAAAGTACATATGTAGTGAAGAAACGACCTCGGAGATTGCAGATGGGATGAGAGAGTTTGGCATCGATGTTGATGCCTTCCAAAAATCAGGGGCACTTGAGATTCTACAGTATGACGAGTTCTATATCAAAGATGGAAAATTCGATGTTCAAGAGGTTATGGATAGCTGGCAGGAGTTCTATAACCAATCTAGAGCTGCAGGTTTCAAGGGTCTTAGAGTAACTGGTGAGATGTCTTGCTTCATTAATAACAATCTTACAGAGGAGCTGTTGGAATACGAGAAAGCACTTCATAGCGTCCTCGATATTCCAATCTCCGCAATTTGTGCTTACAGCTCTTGGTCCATTGAGAATCTCGAGAATCCAGTGAACATATATTCAGAGCTCGTAAAAGCACACGGAAAGGTACTCTACGCTGATGAGGCGAGCTCGGCAGGGTACCTTGAGGTTCGAAAATGAGGATCTACAACTCTATGCAGGAATGTATATCCACTGACGCATATCCAAAAGACATGGGATTCTTCGAATTAGTTGCTTCTTCAATAGTCTTCTTAGAGCATATCGAACAGTTCGGGGGGCGAATGGTACTTCATCGAGCAACTGCTTTGGTGTAACACCGTTTGCTCCGCGTTCACGTAGAATAGCTAAGACACGTTTCTGGCTTTTAGTGAGCCGATGATTTCTGAGTTCAATCTCTAACTCCTTATCACTCATCATAATAATCACCTACTATATAGACGCTTCTTTTATGAAATTAGTACTTAAGCATGTGTTACTGTGAGGGTGCAGCTACAATTATTTCGATGTTTTTTTGAAGGTTTCAAATTGTATTTGAAGACCGGATTTAATTTGAATTGGTAACTCTGAATATGTTATTATACAGCAACCATATTTCCAAGCACTGGTGGAAATCTACTTGAAAACATGGGGAAATCTGTGGGACCTTCTAGGATTGAGGTTGGCTCAACTTCTAGGTATCACCGGAGGTTCGAAGGTTCTAGATGTCGGAACTGGGGGAGGATCGACTTTGATTGCAGCTCTGAAATGCATAGGTCCTACAGGTTATGTCGTCAGTCTTGATAAGGAACAGATATGGGTTGACCATGTCAACTCAGAGCTCGCTAGACTGAATATCGTGAATGCGGAAGTCAGGCATATGGATGCAAAGGAAATTGATATGCCCGATGGAGTTTTCGATTTCGCAATCTCAGGTTTCCTAGGATGGGGGCATTGCTTTGATTTCGCAAATTTGTCGTACCGTTCACAAGATTTGGTAATGAAAGAGATTCATAGGACCCTGAGAGTAGGTGGAAGAACAGGCATCAGCACATGGCTATTTCAGGAAGATACAGAATGGATGGAACGATTCGTTCAATCTTACGACTATGCAGCACGACGTTTATACTCAAAGGAATCCGAGGAGGGTTGGAAATTGATTATGGAACATTCTCCTTTCAAGGATAGTATGCTCCTACCTGAAACTTTCGAATATACCTATGAATCCCTTGATGTCTGGTGGAATGAGATGCTACAATATGGATGGCAAAAGCAGCTTGAGGAGGTCTCGAAGCAGAAGGATCTTTCCCTGGATGAGATAAAGCTGAAAGCAATAGAAAAGTTAGGAGAGCATCTCTCTGACTCTGGAGTATCTTTTACACGAAGAGTTCTTTTCATTCTTGCAACGAAACAGGATTAAATGATGCGTATTAAAACTGAATCCGAGCTTCGCTCCAAGAATGGTAGAATATAAGTACGGGAATGCAAACTCTATTGTTAATCGATTGAGGGTTTAGCTTTGAGGACAAAGAGAGTTAGAGTTGCTGTTATTCTCATTGCGTTTTTACTGATTCCTTCGTTGGTAGGATCAAAGGAAGGTATCGAAAGCAGGACCCAGTCAGTCAGTACGATCGCAGATTACACACCACACAGTGCAATAACTATTACACAGAATTCAGATTTTGAAACACTGGGATTTGCGGGGAGTGGAAATGCGACTCATCCCTATATCATAGAGGGATTAAGCATAACATCTGATTCTAATTGTATCAGTATCTCGAATACAGATTGTTACTTCAGAGTCATTGATTGCTTTTTCTCTTCGTTAACAGGATATGAAGGATACGGGATATATCTAGACCAAGTCAAAAATGCGAATATAACTTCCTGCAGTATAGATGACAAGGAAAGCGGCATCTATATGATATCATCCAACAACGTGACAATACAAAATGTTGTCAGTAATGAAACTTGGTACTATGCCATGGGAGTATACGAATCCTATGATGTCAATATTACTCAATCATCAATCCATTGTGTGGTTTATGGAATTTACATTAGAAATTCTCATCATGTGAGAGTATCTGCATGTGATGTTACAAGCCCATATTACCCCGTATTAATATCCTATTCATCCTATGTGTCAATGAGAGATGTCATCATCAATCAACGAGGA
>JAEORN010000089.1 GCA_016840825.1 Candidatus Thorarchaeota archaeon
GAACACATTTCAATACACAATATCGCAAAACATCTTGAGCGCCTCGGTTTCGAGATATCAAAAGTCCCTGTAGATCAATTTGGTCTAGTAAGTCTGAGAAAGCTTGAGCAGAGGATTACAGACAAGACTATTCTCATCTCTGTTGGTTATGCAAGTAATGAGATAGGGACAATTCAACCAATTCGTGAGATTGGTAAACTAGCAGAAGAGAGAGGAATTGCATTTCACTCAGATGCCGTAGCTGCAGAGGGTTTGCTGCCGATTGATGTAAAACGAGATGGCATTCACCTCATGGCGCTTTCGTCAAACGATATCTATGGCCCCAAAGGAGTAGGCGTTCTCTATATGCGCAAGAAATATCGAGTCAATCCGCTCATCATTGGCGGAGGACAGGAACAGGGTCTAAGATCGGGGAGCGAAGATGTCCCTGGTATTGTAGGTATGAAGATTGCCGCGGAGATTATGCAGAAGGAGATGCCAAAAGAGGTAAAGCGTTTCACAGCATACCGTGATAGGATGATTAAACAGATTCTCGCAGAGATTCCTGATAGTCATCTCAATGGTCATCCAACTCAGCGACTTGCGAGCAATACACACGTGCGGTTCGATGGAATCGAGGGAGAGTCAATCCTCTTGTCTTTCAAAGATAGAGGAATAGCAATCTCTACAGGCTCAGCATGTACATCAAAGACTCTAGAGCCATCACACACGTTAATTGCCACGGGCCTATTGCATGAAGAAGCTCATGGCTCACTTCAAATCACAACTGGAAGATTCAATACAGATCAAGACATAGATAGCGTCCTTGAAGTAGTGCCAGAGATAGTTACACGGCTTCGAGAGCTATCTCCGATTTACAAATCCAATTAGGAGATGAAATAGATGAAATCAACAAAGTACAGCGAAAAGGTTCTGGATCACTTCAGAAATCCTAGAAATGTCGGCACTCTAGAGGGAGACGACGTTGCTGTTGGAAAAGTAGGCAATCCCACCTGTGGGGACATTATGGAAGTCTTCATTCGTATCGAAGGGGACAAGATTACAGATGCTAAGTTCAGGACCTTTGGATGCGGTTCAGCTATTGCAACGACAAGCATGACGACCGAGATGGTAAAGGGAATGACCCTAGATGAGGCAATGAAACTAACTCGCCAAGATGTTGCTGAGGAACTAGATGGCTTACCACCAATCAAAATGCACTGCTCAAACCTTGCAGCTGATGCTCTTCACGAGGCAATCAAGAACTATAGAAAAGGTAGGGGAGAAGAAGTTCCAGATGAAAACGTGAAAGTAGAGGAAGAAGTCGAGTGTCTCGTTGGAAAGGACGAGTTTCTTGAGAAAGGCGTCTACACGAGTGTTGATGATCCAAAGGATTTTGAAAATCGTAGAACATTAATTCTCTACACTGGTGACGAATCTGTCGAAAAGGCAATAGAGTTAACAGAAGTTACCGGAAGGGTGATTCTTCTCACACCTGATGAATCTCTTGTTCTCAGTCCAGAGCTAGCAGAGAAACTTGCAGCCTCTACTGTGAAGGTACTCTATGAGTCAAAACTCCTTGAAATACGTGGAGAGTTCGAGGTGGAGAAAGCGCTCATCAAAAATCTGGATGAAGATGAGGACTATGAACTCTTCGTGGATGCAATCGTCATCATCGAGTAGTTCTGTGCACTAAGTACAAATCAGGGTTGATTCGTATCTGAAGCAGATATGATAGCGATAAGACATGCAGCAGAGGTAGACAGAGACCTTCTCAAATCCATGTACCTCTCAGAGGTAGAAGACGACGTTGCACGTGCAGAGAGATTTGCAGAACAATTGATCAGCCGTTTTAATACACTACTGGCACTACAGAATGGCGAGTTGTGTGGCACACTTTCGTGGGAAACAAGAGGCGGTTATGATGACGGTGTTGCAGAGCTGGTAGCACTTGGTGTCAACCGCAAGTTCCAACGACAAGGTATTGCATCAGAATTGGTTGAACGGATGATTGAGGAAGCATCAGTATTCTACGCTGAAAGAGGCTATGTTCTTAGAGTCATTTTACTCTTTATGGAGTATGGTAATGAAGGTGCAAGGAGATTCTATTCTCAGATAGGATTCTCAGAGATCGCTACAATTCCGAATCTTTACCCTCATGATGATGGAGCTATCTGGACTCGACACTTCTAGATTAGTTTGTATTGACTGAATAATAGAACCTTCAATAAACGATTGGGACAGTGCTATTTTCATTATGGAAAATGGAAGCGGCATTGGAACTCTACAGGAGCGTTCACTTCACGCCGAAATTAAGAGGTTATATGAGGGCCCAGGGGTTCAAATGGAGGTCGCAATTGAGGGGTATGTTGTCGATGTAGTCAAAGATGATCTTCTCATCGAAATTCAGACGAGAAATTTTGCTGCGATAAAGAACAAACTATTCGCACTTATGAAGAACCATCCAATCAGACTAGTTTACCCTATCCCATCTGAGAAATGGATTATTCGTCAGAGTCCAGATGGAAAGAATGAGATAGGGAGAAGACGGTCTCCAAAGCAACTTGGATTTGCCAATCTTTTTGAAGAACTTGTCAGTATTCCAACATTTCTTCTTCATAAGAACTTCTCATTGGAGGTCATTTTGATTCGCGAAGAGGAGATACGAATTCAAGATGGAAGGGGGAGTTGGAGGAGGAGGGGATGGAGTAGTGTTGATAGAAAACTACTCGAAGTACTCGAAAGACATCTTTACCAGGGTCCTTCTGACCTCCTACATCTTATTCCAGATACTCTACAAAGACCATTTACGTCGATGAGACTTGCAGAAGCAACAGGAATTTCTAAACGATTATCTCAAAAGATGACATACTGCTTACGAAAAATGGGCGTTCTCAAGTCTATTGGCAAAGAGAGGAATGCGCATCTATATACAATTATTTAGCGTCGTGAAATTACTTATTTGAAAATCCTTATTATTACCAATAGTGTAGAAAATGCAAACGTCGTAAGTGGTTTGTGGTGATTGTGACACGACCCTCTTAGTGCTACGCGTTGTACCGGTGATAAGGATGAGTCTGCCAATCAATCTCACAAAGAGCACTCTCATTGTGCTAGACGAGTTGGCAAAAGATGGTCCAATGTGTCCTCAAGAGATTGCTAATAAGAGCGGACTAGCAATGAGGACAGTTACACTTGCTCTGAAGACTTTACAGTCTGGCAATTTCTGCAGAAAGGTGCCAAACCTTATGGATATGAGGAAGCCACTCTATCACGCAGACTACGAGAAGATTATGGAACTTCAGAGAACACACGAAGTTTGGCGAAGCCTGCTCAATCTACGCGTGACAAGATAGAGTAAGTCTATTCTGAAAAGGACACTTGGGCAATTGTTACTTATTATGCTCCATCAATACGATTGTTCTGAGAAACAGCCTTTGAGTACTGCATGCATCACCGCACTTCGAGCTACATCCATATCTGGTATGCCTGTTAGTATTTCTTGACAAATTCTCATTGCAGGCAAGCTTGCGGGATGTGGTATATTACAACCATCATCCTCAGTTGTGATATCGATCCTACGAATGACATTAGCGGATAGACCAAAATCAGAGATGACATAGTGCATGATTTCAAGAGCAGCATCACATAGTATGCAAGATTCACTAGTATAGAGAATGATGCAACTGCATCTTCCACAGTCACATTTTTTCTGTTCTGCAAAGGATGTGATTGATTCTGTTCTTATCGTCATTTCTTATCGGTAGAAAGATAACAATTCATCAATATAATAGGTATCAGCAAATACTCCCCCATCAGAATGCCTCAAATTGCCATCTGGACCTATTCTGTTAAGGGTAGTTAGCAAGCATCTTCCCTTTTTGCTCTTTGCCGCATACTTACTAGCCAGTCCCAACATTGCAAAAGATTGAAGGCTTAACAAATGGCCATATATCTAGGTATTATGTGCTCAATGAATCAAGTGCGTTTGTCAAATCCATTAACAAATCTGCAGCATCCTCAATTCCAACTGATAAGCGAACTGTGGAGTTGCAAATTCCTGCTTCACTAAGAGCGTTCTCATCGAGACCGTAGTGGGTGGTCAGAACAGGAATACTAGCTAAGCTTTCAACTCCTCCAAGGGAAACAGCATTCAAGAATATATCTAGGGAATCAACAAACTGACGCGTTCCTGCTAAATCTGTATCGAGATCAACTGACAACATTCCACCAAACCCATCCATTTGCTTTCTTGCTACTTGATGTTGAGGATGAGTTTTCAAGCCAGGATAATGAACCTGCTTGATTCGACGGTCTTTGGAGAGCTTATCAGCAAGGTACATTGCGTTCCAGTTGTGTCGTTCCATTCTAACACTAAGGGTTTTGATTCCGCGGTCAAGAAGGAAAGAGGCAAATGGATCCATAGTTCCTCCTAGAAGCTTTGCAGCACTCCGAACTCTTGTCATTAATTCTTTGGAAGCAGATACAGTACCTGCTATGATATCACTGTGACCTCCGAGATATTTTGTTGCACTATGCATCACAAGATCTACACCAAACTCGTGAGGGCGTTGATTAATTGGTGAGCCAAAAGTACTATCTATCATACTTATCGTTCCGGTTGATATTGCAGCATCGGCTACTTGTTTAATATCAACAATCTTGAGGGTTGGATTTGTGGGGGTTTCGAAGAAACATAATTTGTACTTCTCGCCTGAATCTGATAGAAAATCAGCTATTTCGTTAGTATCAGCGTAGTCGACCTGAATACCATTTTGCGGGAGGATTTCATTAAAGAGATGAACAGTGCCCCCGTAGATAGAATCACTCGATAGGATTCGCTCGCCGCCTTTCACAAGTCCCATGACAGCAGATGCGATTGCAGCCATTCCTGAAGAAACAACATGAGTATCTTCCGTACCTTCAAGCGAACTGATTTTTTCTTCAACGCTTTTCGTCGTTGGATTACTCCACCTTGTATATACATGATCACCTGTCTTGCCTTGTACCGAGTCAAGCATATGTTGCTGGTTCTCGAAGACAAATGTGGATGTCTGTACAATTGGTACAACTGCGGGCCCTGATGTCTGCGAATGTGTGCCTTGAACGCAGAGTGTACGGAGATTTCTTTTCTTTGAATTCAATGTGTTCCACCAAAACATTCTCTATCAGATAAAATCAATCAACACATCTGAGGTTTATAGATGGATGCAAATAGGCACTAGTACACACGAATTTCGAATCAGTGGAGTCTTGCGTTATGGTTCCTCGGGAATGATGAGCGCTGCGATGAGATATGCCAGTAAGCCAGCACCATATACTAGAGTAAACAGAATCCAGAGGACACGAATAATCGTCGGATCTGTATTGTAATACTTACCAATCCCTCCACAGATGCCAAAAAGGACTTTGTTATCACGGGAGCGATATAACTTGCCATCACTACCTCCAGGCGTAATAGGTATCTCTGCCATAGAACCACCACATTGCAACGTTGCTATGAAGATATTAAACATTTGCAGTTCTTGGCTGAATCTCTGTTGAACTAGTTTCCTTTGAATGCCAATGCGATGCCTATTGTTATTCCGCCTCCTACGGAGAGCGCAGTCAGCAAGACAACATCCTGAATGTAGAATGGAAGAGGGACATGGCTCATAGCCATCGACGCATACCACAGAAATCCTGTAAGTAAAATCGTTAGTCCGATAAAAATCGTTCCACTCTTCAGCAGAGTTAATCTTCTTACTAAATTGTTCTTCTCCCTGAAACCAAGAAATATCAGCACAATTCCTATAATAAGAAGAGTTCCTAGAATTGCAGGATAATTTGCAGAATACATGGCTTCTACTGATTCCATCTATACGAACCCCCAATGCCTAAGATTTTGTGATTGCGGTACATATAGTTGCCGAATAAATTCGTGGAAATAGAAGGTCTAAAGAAAATAGTAAGCGTTAAAGATAATGTAGATTTAGATGAGACAAATGGACGCCATAGCAGCAATCCGAGCATTACCCAAAGTTGAGCTACATGTGCATGTCCTTGGTTCAATCCGTCCATCAACACTATTGGAGATTATCAATGAGGATGACATCAATTCGCCTTACAATACTGAGATGGATTTAGTTAATCGATTTCAATATACAGACTTTGTTAACTTCATCAGCGTCTATATGGAGATCATAAAGTACATCACAGATGGAAGGCATTTTGAACGCATCACCTATGAGATGCTTGAGAATTGCGCCAGCTGCAATACGCAATATGTCGAACTGAGTTTCTCTCCAATGGATCACATCAAACAAGGTATTGACTTTGTTTCAATTGCTTGCGCTATCAATAGAGGAATAAAGCGAGCAAATGAAGAGTTTGGAATTCTAACAAATATAAGAGTAGACCTTGTCCGGGACTCCACCATAGAGCAGGCCATGAATATCCTTGATAGCATTGAAGCCCATTCACAAAATATAATCTCAATCGATATTGGGGGAAATGAAAGCGCTCACTCACCAAAGCCCTTTGCTCCAGTCTATAAACGTGCTAGAGAAATGGGTTTGCATCTCGTCGCGCATGCAGGAGAAGCTGCGGGACCAGATTCGATTTGGGATGCTTTGCGACACCTGAATGTAGAGCGGATTGGACATGGAGTCACAGCGAGAGAGGACCCTAGCCTTATGGAATATCTGAAGAGAGAGAGAATTGCCATTGAGATGTGCCCTGTAAGCAATTTGAGAACTGGTGTCGTTTCATCAATGAGGGATCATCCTATCAGGGATTTCTTTGATAAAGGGCTATTTGTAAATGTGAATAGCGACGACCCATCTCTCTTTCATACTGACCTGAATAATGAGTACATACAACTACACAAGCATCTGGGCTTTACACTACCTGAACTCTTTCAGATTTCACTGAACGGTGTCGATGCGGCCTTTGTAAATCTACGAAGAAAGACTCAACTAAGGACTCTTTTCATCCGTGAATACGACAGTATTCTGGAATTGATGCCACGTTATTGAGGTTCTGTCGTTGCTGGAGCTGGCTGCTGTGGTGCGGGTGCTTCTTTTTTCATCAAACTATCTCGAAGAATTCTTCCGATGACACCTCCTGCCACTGCAAACACAAATGAGAAGAGGTAGATAATTGGTGTAACTATTATCATCACTATAATATACAAAAGACCTACAACTATTACCTCTACGAGATCCCCTTCATAGGTAAACGAAAACATCCCTCTTATCGAGTAAATTAATACAAAGAGGAATATTGTGATGTAGGAAGAATCTGATGCCAGGTAGTCTACGAAAATTATGGGCGCCATCAAAACAGCAATCAGAATGCCAAATACCCATGTCAAAAGGGTACTCAGAAGAGCAGCACCAATCTTTCCTGCAATAATACCAATAATCACAGCCATGATGAATATCACAGGGACTGGACCAGATATCAGAGTCAACCATCCAAATACTAAATCAGACTCGAAGATGATTATACCGATAATGACTGCAAGTACTAAATCTCTACTAACCACGTCTTCAACCTCCACGGGCTCGTTATTACGAGCGTGTGTTATACTACCAAGAATAATTACTCATTTTCTTATCAATTCGATGTTCTTCAAGATGGTCTATGATTTCCAAGAATTTATAGCATACGTGTCGCTTACGCACTGACAACAATTCAATTTGATGCACGATATAGCAAGGTGTGATATATGACAAAGGTTCTTGCCATTAATGGCAGTGCACGAATGGAAAAGGGGCACACAAGAAAACTGCTGAACGCTTTTCTCGAGGGCATGAAGGAGGAGGATGCCATAATTGATTTGGTCTATGCCAAACGCCTCAAGATTAGACCATGCCTCGGGGATTTTGATTGCTGGTATGAGAAGGTCGGTGAGTGCGTTCAAGTTGACGATATGCAGGATCTCTACGTAAAGCTTCGAGGGACAGACATACTAGTGCTTGCCATTCCCATATACCTACC
>JAEORN010000090.1 GCA_016840825.1 Candidatus Thorarchaeota archaeon
CGTTAGTTGAGGTGCGTAACATGGAGATTTCACAAGAATTAGTAGACGCAATAAATGATCAAATCAATTTTGAATTGTATTCCGCATTCATCTATCTGTCCATGGCAACTTGGTTCGAGGAAAAGAACCTCGATGGAATGGCACATTGGATGGAAGTGCAATATCAAGAAGAGTTCACCCATGCGATGAGATTCTATCGCCACCTTACTGAACGTGGCGCTAGAGTTACTCTGAAAACAATCCAAGGTCCTATGACTGATTGGGCTTCACCTCATGATGTTTTTGCTGATGCCTATAAACACGAATTAATTGTCACCGAGAGAATATACAAGATTGGAGCAATCGCTGACAAATTCGGGGATAGATCCACTCAATCAATGTTGACATGGTTCTACAACGAGCAGACTGAGGAAGAGAAGAATACGATGGAAATTCGGGACAAGCTAAAATTGTATGGCGATTCAATGCCTGCATTATTACAACTTGATGCACTGCTTGGTGCTCGACCACCTGCTCCTGCAGTCCCGACCAGTTCAACAGCTCCATCAGCTCCCGCAGGTCCATAAAATACTCCAAAATTGAATGAATAAATGCCGGATAGCTAATATCCGGCTCTATCTTTCTTATTTTACCAAGGCAATAGTGCAAATGGGCAGTATTCGTAGGCTTCTTATGGTAGAAATTCACTCGTTTTTCTTGTGTGAGTGGTAATTATGCTACCAGAAGAGATAGTCAAGGTAGTGGCAGATACCATTTCTGGTATTCGTGCCAAAGGATATGTCCAAGCGATATCAACTCATCATAGAATTCAGGCAAGCCCTGGGCTTCATGATGCCTTGATGTACTTGCAAAACGAAATTAATAGACTTCCTGGAGTAGAAGTCAAGCTGCACGAATATCCTGCAGACGGAAAGACAACAATTGAAACTTGGAAAGCAGTTCATGGATGGGCAGCAAAATCAGGTAAGCTGACTCTAATTGAACCAGAAGAGAAACTTCTTGCAGATTATTCAGCTGAACCAATTTCTCTCATTGCACATTCCACTTCTTCCGATATAGAAGCTGAAGTTGTTTTTGTTGGAAAAGGAATGAGTCCCGAGGACTATGAAGGAAAAGATGTCAAAGGAAAGATCGTACTTACTGAAGGTATGGCAAGAATGGTCCATCGTGTCGCGTGTGTCAAAATGGGTGCGGCAGGATTACTGACATTCGTTCCACCATCAGATAGAGATGAGATAGCAGACCTGAGACGATATGATGCGATTTGGCCAGATGAAGCAGAGGAAGCGACCTTTGGATTTTCTCTGACCCAAGCAGACGGTTTGAAATTGAAAGGTATGCTTGATGAAGGTAAAAAAGTGAGAGTGAAAGCTAAAGTAGATGCTTCACTCAAAGTTGGTAAGATCGAAGTCCTTTCAGCACTTATTCCTGGAGAGGATAAAACAAAGGAATTCTGGCTTGCTGCACACATTTGTCATCCAAATCAAGGAGCTAACGATAATGCCTCAGGAAGTGGGGCAATTATGGAAGCCCTTAGGGTAATCTCTCAACTCATCTCAGAGGGCTCAGTTCCAAAGCCATCATTCTCTATCAGATTCATTTGGATGCCTGAATGGTCAGGAACAATCTATTTCATTGATAGAGAGAAGGCCGCAATAAAAGGTTGTATTGGTATGCTCAATATGGATATGGTAGGTGCAGATCCTGCAAAAGCTGGAACGACACTTCATCTCTTCAGAACACCATTCTCACTGCCATCCACATTCAACAATGTTGTTCGATATTGGTGCGAGACCGAAGCAGTAAGGAAGGATGATAGAAGAGAGGGTGGTACAATGACACCTCTGCCATTCAAGTTTGACAGGTATAGTGCAGGTAGTGACCATTTCATGCTAACAGACAGTACCATCGGAATACCTGCAGTAATGGTGAATCAAGAACCTGACAGATTCTATCATACTTCAACAGATACGATAGATAAGATTGATACAAGACAGATGGGTTATGCCTCGAGAGTTGCAGCACTCACATCTCTCTCGATGGTTCTGCCAAAACACGTGTACGAAGAAAC
>JAEORN010000091.1 GCA_016840825.1 Candidatus Thorarchaeota archaeon
TTGTGACCTTATTCTGTGACCCTATCTTGTGGCTTCGGTATATATACTAAATCTGAGTGGTATATCTTGTGAAATATCATGGCTCTAGCAACTAATACCCGAACTGAATTTGAGAAGATGAAGAAACAGGTCGCTTCGACCAAAGCAGTAACATACGCTTACTTGACTGTTGTGAGGTGATCACCATGGCACTCGCGAAGGTATCCAAGGCTCCCAAGTCCAAGCTCTCCACTCAGGCCATCACTCAGGCTTACTTCAGACGCTGAAAAAGCGTCTGATCTTTCTCTTTCTCCTTTTCTTTTTGTATCTTTTATCCGGCAAGGGTATAAGGTAGAATTTCCAGTGTCAGCGAACTATGGCGATTCCTATTGACACATCAAAGAGCCACTTTGTGGCGTTCACAGCCATCTTTGGTGCTATGGCTGCAGCTTTGGATTTGATCCTTGCAGGAGAGTTCTATAGTGGAATTTGGGACTCGTGGATTTTCCTTCTTAGTCCCATTGCAGGTGTAATACTTGGACCCTTGGGAGGGTTTGTAGCAATAGGCATCGGAAGCTTGGTGGGGCATATCATAATCTTCCGTGACTTCGCTGAGCTTCTATTTATGATTGGAGCCCCAATTGGAGCTGCGATAGCTGGGTTAGTCTTTCAGAAGAGGTGGAAACCTGTACTTGCATTCTACTCATTGCTTCTAATGGGTTACTTCATATATCCTATATCATGGATATTGCCAATCATTGGAATCTGGGATATTCTAATGGGATTTGCATGCATTGTGATATTCTCAGTGCTAGCTAAAAGGAATTGGTGGAGCGATTCCACCGAGAAGAAGAATCTGTTCAATCTGGTTCTCTGCACGGTAATAGGCCTTGAAAGCGATGTCTTGACAAGAGTCTTCATTCTTGTTCCAGGTCAGATGTATTGGGTCATCTATGGTATGACACCTGAAGTACTTCAGGGCTTGTGGTTGCTAGCTGGAATCATAACACCCATCAAAGTGTTTATGGCAATTATAGTGATGGTAACAATAGGATATCAAGTTCTAAAAGCACTTCCAAACTATGCTCTACAATCAGCGGTAATACAAGAACTTGAAGTTCAAAAATAGAATCTCAAAATAAATTGATGAGAAGGCTGCATGCCTTCTCAGAATTGCGGTGAGCCTACCTGGCTCATATTTCAGGCTTCTTTTCTCTCAGCCAGAGTTTCAAGCTTGGCTATGAATTCGTCCAGTGCTTGCTTTGTTTCCTTTACCAGATCCTCTGAATAGTCCTTTCGTAGACGATCAAATATCCTCCAACTGGTTCTCCTCAGCTGTCGGAAACTCCTGAACAACTCTCGAGCTTCTTCAGGTAATTTCATATCACCTTTAAAGCGATGTCCAACATCATCTAGTTTTTCATCAAATTCAGGGTGGATATCATCATGTTCCTGAAGGAACTCCTTTCCTGATTCTGTTAGCTCGTAACGTTTGACTCCTGATTCTTGATTATCGACTATCTTCGTATAGCCTGAATCATGAAGCCAAGATAGCAACGGATATACAGATCCGGGACTAGGTTCCCATCGCTGTTCTGTGCGTTCGGCAATTGTGTTCATCATCTCTGAACCAGACATTGGTTGCTCATTCAGTAGTTTCAGCACGTAGTGACGTAAGAAACCTTTGGGGACTTTGGCCATTCGTCTTCGCCAAGCTCCGTGACCGCCTGGTCCTCCACGTCCATAGTGTGGTGGTCGTTTCCTATAATGCATTGTCTTTTCCTCAAATTGTCTTTATTTTCTATGGGGATACCAGAGCGAGAATTAGTGACCTGTTCCATTGAAAAGCACACTATTTTATATCGCTTCCGATATCAATACCGATATCGCTTCCGATACTTATAAGGTTTTGTACATGAGCGCGTGTAATATACTCTTTGAAAAGATAATTCATCGGCTGAAAGAGTATAAGGAAAAAGTGATTCATAGATAGAAGGTGTAAGAGATGTCATCAGGGTCCATAACCCTTATCGAGCAGACAGGGCTTGATCAGCATGTAGCCCCTTTTATGAAACCACATATGGAAGGATTTGAGAATCCCGAGCGTATAATGATGACACTTCAGTATTTGGAAGAGAATAATGCTCTTGAGGATATCATGACATTGAAGACTCCAAGAGCTCGCTGTGATGAAGCATTGATTGTACACTCACCATATCTAGTTCATTCAGTACAGTTAATGTCAGAATTAGGAAGTGGTCAGCTTGGCGAATCAGCCTATGCTAGTGAGAATCTACTATCATCTGCTCTATACGCTCTTGGTGGCGCCCTTATTGCTGCTGAACTGGTTCTCTCAGATTCAACAGATCACGCCTTTGCCTTGATACGGCCACCAGGTCATCATGCGACCACTTCTTCCTCTATGGGACTCTGTTTCTTCAATAATGTGGCAATAGCTACTCGTACGATAATGAAAGAGGATACAGTTGAGAAAGTAACAATATTGGATATTGATGATCATTTTGGGAATGGAACTGCAGAGATTTTCTACGACGATCCCAATGTACAATTCATCTCCTTGCATGAGTACAACTATGCGAGCTTTGGGCTAGGGCATTTCAAGGAGATAGGTGGTGGGGAAGGAAAAGGGATGAACATCAATATCCCACTACATGAAGGTGCACCTGATTCATCCTACAAGTCCGCAATATCTAAGATAGTAGTGCCAGCAATCGAAAACTTTCAACCGGATGTGATTGCTGTTTCTGCCGGATATGATGCACACTTTGCAGACCCAATCGGTGATATGGCAATCGATTCCAGGACATATTGGTTTGTGGCAAATGCAATAAATGATTTAGTGCAGGGACTTGGACTCAAAGGTTCTTTTTGGGTACTCGAAGGCGGGTACAATCCACTAGTTCTGGGGCCATGTGTAAGAGCAACACTTGAGGGTCTAAGAGGAAATCCGATGCCAGTACTAGAGGATCAAGAGGTACGTAGCATTGATGATGAAATCGTGAAGAAGAACAAGAGAATTCTCAACAAAATCCTGAAAGAGATCTCTCCGTTCTTCTAAGTGTCATCGACATTGCGCTACAAGCCATTCCAGTAGAACAAGACCTCAGAGTACTGACTTGATGATTCGGTAAGCATCTGTGAATCCATTCCCTTAAACTGGGCATCGAAGAATGCTCTTACATAACTGTTCTGTAGTTCGAGCATCCGGTAACCATCAATTGTCCCAATCATACCAATGATTTGTAGGAGAGGGGACCATATACAGACATCTGCAAAATTGTAGTGTCGGGTATCGTTGACATAGATGCCATAACATGTATTCTCCGCATTGAGGAACACTGTATCATTTAACTCCGGATTTCCGTAATCTGGGCCGAACAGAAGCATGAATGGCTTAGTCATATTCTGAAGAAGGGATTGTCCAATGTGGGGACTGTCAAAGCTTATCCCTGTATTCACTCTTGAGTCGATTAGACATAATTCCTCGGCAGTCGTACCTCCAAAAGAATGGCCCATAGCACCAATTCTACTAAAGTCAAGTCCTGCATGGAATACTTCTGGGATGTCCTCATTGTTTGGAATTTGGAGCTGGTCTAATAGGAACATAGAGTCCTCGGCCCAGATGTCAAGACTGTCATTGATGTAATGATTCTCTGGTGGAGCTGTTTCAAAGATTACAGAGCCATCTGGGAATATTGAAACGGCTGACTCATAGGGATGATTGATGCTGAAAACTATGTAGCCATGACTAGCCATCTCTTCCATTAAAACCGTGTTCTGCATTATTAGACCGCCATAACCATGAGAGAATAGAATCACGGGATAGCTGGACTCGCCATTCGACAGCGGTGCGTTTCGATACGAGTGGGTTTTGATAAGAGGTAAGTGACTCACCATGAAGGCAGGAAAACCAAACGAATACTCTATACCCATGCCAAAAAGTTGAGGATCTTCAACATAGGGAACAGGTTCCTGACTACTCACCGGGCCAGCAGGATACCATGCTTGAATGAGTATGCGGCGATAATCACCTACGAATCCGGTAAAGACCTCCTCTCTACTCTCATCGGTCAGCTCAAAAGTGACTGTACCTATTTCATAAGTTCCTGTGGGCTCTGGTAAAGTAAAGACTGGAAAAATGATGTCTAAGGAAATAGATGTGCCAACTACAACAATCAGTAGCACAAGAGAGGCAAATGCTACTTTCCTATTCTTAGCAGACACTAGACCTCTATCAGAAAGAGCGATTTGATATGTTCTTTGCAGCTGAAATGTACCGTAAACAAAAACAACGCTTGAAAGGAGATACACAGGAATCATTTGCCATCGTGCGCCTTCAAAGAAAGCATGAAGTAGGACAAGTGCCATATCAAGAATTCCAAGCCAGCCCATCAATTCATCTTTTGCTCTCCTTGCTATCCGATCGGGCAAGAAGAACTGAACGCCTAGTAAACATAATAGACCGATAATCAGAATCTCAAGTATTCGCACAATATCACCAACTAAGTAGAACATGATGGATAAAGTAAGGGAAATACTCTCCGGTTTTAAAGAACCCGCTAGATTTAGTAAGAATGAAATGGACAATGATGAGATATTGGGAAAGGAAAAATGAGAAATGATAGAACTCTCAGAGAGATAGCGAGAGCATTTCAAGAACACCAAGAAATACTCTCAGATGCAGGGATTACAGACAAAGAAGTACTACCTGCGGAGCTGCTAGAGTACTTTGCTGGAGAAACTCCTTCGGGAGATACGACAACCTTGAGTGATGTTCTAGCTAATCGTTGGCTTTTGCTGCATGAGCTTGCAGAGATTAAACATTTGAAAATCAAGGGATATCGAATCTCAAGAACGATTTTTTGGGACAATTACGAGGATGTGCTAGAAGCACATCTTGCAGCCACATCTGTTGAACTTAAGATGGCACTAAAGTATGATGATACTCAATGGGTAAAAGCACGCATCAAGTTGGTTCCATCATGGCTTGGGGATCCTGATATGCCTGAGCGATTTCGAAAAGCCTGTGAAACACTGATTAAACACTATTCTATAGATGCCTAGTTCTGCTTCAAGTACCAATCACTGCTAATCTCAAAAAAGTAAAATCCTCCCGCTCTCAGTACTAATAGGCGATAGAAATTGGAGATTCTATACCTCATGCCTGGTTCAGGTATGCCAATTGATGAGATAAAGCGGCGTACTGAGATTGCTAATTCGATTGCACGTAAAGACTCGAATGTGACTGTTCTAGAAGTGGGGGAAGGACCACTGTCAATAGAATCGTCTATCGAGGAGCATATATCAGTAGGTCCTATGCTTGTAAAACTCCGGAGTATAAGGGATGAAGGACCATATGATGCTATCATTATTGGATGTGCAGGGGACCCAGGCCTAAGTGCAGCTAGAGAATTGATGGAAATCCCTGTAATTGGGCCCGCTGAATCTTCGTATCACTTTGCCTGTATGGTTTCTGATCGGTTTAGCGTTTTACTCACACCACAGGCAGGAGTGGAATCAGGTGACTCGATTAGGAGATATATCAGGACTCTCGGTCTTGAGAATCGACTAACATCAATCGAGTTCCTGAAATCATCTGTTGTGGATATGTGGAGGTCAGATGATGATGCGTTGGTTAAACAAGCTTCAGGAGCGATTGAAAATGCAGCAGAGAATGGAGCCGGATGTGTAGTATTTGGTTGCATGTCAATGGGATTCCAGCTGATAGATGAGCAAGTAAGGGACTCTATTATTCCGATTATCAATCCGCTGAAAACTGCAATCAAAACAGCAGAACTGTTCACAGAAATGGGAATGAAACACAGTAGAATCACATATCCGGCTGCAGATTTAGAGAAGCTGGATCAGACCGTCTTCAAATCCGACAAGGAGAGGTGAAGGATGGGTAGAAACAAGAAGTATTCGGGATACAAAGCATATCAATATCTTACACCAGGAAAGGATTACAAGGCATTCAAACTTAGAGAGCCTATCAAGAAGGAATGGTCATTCTCGGTACCTCTGTCAAAGAACGAGGAGGAGAGAGTGGAGGAGATATTGGAGAAGAATATTGTAATTGATCTACATGAACACCCCACACTGATGCCTGAAGATGCTCTATTGTGTTTTGAATCTTGGCGAGAAGGACGCGAACATATGGCCTATGAGGCATTGAGCACATCGCCTCTGGATGCGGTCTTTGATAATATGTTGAATGGAAGCGCAATTATCACCAGTAAACATGGTTGGAAATGGACAGATATCATTCATGATCTTGGACAAAGACTCTGTGATATCTGTCATCAGGACTATGTGGTTCATTGCAAAGGCATCAAAGATATCACTGATGCCTACGAGCAAGGAAAGCTTGCATGGGTATCGGTTCTTGAATCCTCAACATGCATAGAGAACGAAGTAGATAGAATTGATATTCTCTATGGTCTTGGAGTACGTTCTATGGGACTCACCTATAGCGAGTCAAACATGCTAGGTTCAGGTCTTAGTGAGTTCAGTGATAGCGGATTGACGGATTTTGGATATGATTGTGTGATTCGCATGAACAAGATAGGTATGCTTGTAGATGTTAGCCATGCAGGTGATCAGACAGCTCTAGATACGATAGAATCTAGCAAGAAACCCATTATCATATCCCATGCGGGTGCAAGAGCATTACTACCTATCAGGCGACTCTTCCCTGATGAAGTCCTCAAGTCATTGTCAGAGAATGGAGGCGTTATTGGTATAGAGGCGGCTCCAGGATATACTGCCACCAAAGAGAATCCTATTCCATCAATTGATACCTATATGGCTCATATCCAATATTGCATCGAATTGATGGGAATTGACCACATCGGATGCGGACCTGACACACTATATGGGGATCATGTGGGATTCTACCGACTAGATGATGAACTATACGAAACAGGTGGCTTAGGACACTACTCCCGACCCGGAAAGGAACCGGATTTTGAAGTGAGCACTTTACCTGATTATGTTAGGGGAATGGAGAATCCAACTGAAGCAATGAACAATGTCACAAGATGGCTTGTGAAAGAAGGATATTCTGACCAAGAGATTGCTAAAATTATCGGAGGTAATGCACTTCGTCTACTAAGAGAAGCTTGGTGACTTATCTACGAAGAGCTACTTCGAATTAGTAGACTCATAACCTCAATCCATGCTTTTCGTACTCCTTCAACATCAGCACCTAGACTTAGGGAACTGTAAAGTCCATCTCGAAGCGCAATAAGTCCTCTCGCTAAGGACTCAGATGAGATCTCATCTGATAATTCTCCACTTTGTTTCATTCCATCAATGGTGGCACTAAGGTCCTCCAGCCACCTCTCACTCCCTCTCTGAATCCAATTAATTACAGTTGGATTCTCTGATAGCTCTTGTGCCAAACTTGGTGTGATGATTGTGCCCGCCATTCGTAGTTCTAGCATTCTATCAAAGAACTCAGCTGTTGCAATAGATTTGAATCCTTTAGAACTCAAGAACTTGCTAACTTCCTGTTCACGTACTGCTGCATTCATTTCAAAGACAGCAAGAAGTAAATCCAGTTTGCTATTGAAATACTGGTATATAGCACCCTTACTCACACCAACACTCTTTGCGATATCGATCATCTTTGTCCTATGATATCCGTGCTCCGAGAATATCCGGGTCGCATGCAGGACAATCTTCTTCTTAGCTGCTTCCTTGTACTCAGGAACTACCTTTGGCATGATTATTCGACAGCAGTTACTCATACAGCTATATAAATAAGTGACCTAAGAGTACTAATAATGACCCGTTGGTCATTTTTATAGGTGATGCACTATGGAAGATAGCCTTCTATTCCGGATTCTCTTTGTCGCAATCTATGCTCTCTTTGCAGGTGTGAGGTTTTACTATCGAGGAAAGAACATAGGTCGTGAAAGCGAGAAACAATACGAAAAGATGGACAAGAGCTTCATAGTACTATCTGTAGCGATAATAGGATATTTTATTCTAATACCAATCTATCTGCTTCTTCCAGATTTGATATCATGGGCGGATCTAGGATTGCCTTCTTTGCTTAGATGGCTGGGTGCTGGAGTCGCTCTAATCGCAGTGGGCCTTACATTCCTAACACATAGAACACTTGGATCACAATATTCAGCCAAATTGGAGATCCAGAAGGATCACACGATGATCTCAGTAGGCATCTACAGTCGTATTCGCCATCCTATGTACATGAGTATGAATATATTCACACTGGCTCTATCATTGATGTCATCCAATCTACTAATCATCATCTTTTCCGTTCTTGTAGCACTTCCCTTCCCATGGATAGCACGAAAGGAAGAAGCATTGTTGATAGAGAGATTCGGGGATGACTATAGGATGTATATGAAGAGGACTGGGAGGTTTCTACCTTCTCTTAGAAAATTTCAAGAGCAAGATCCGAGTGCTGGAAGAGCTTCATGAGAGAGAGTCGATGACTCGTTGCTTTGCAGCTTGAAGGAGGTCTAAAGGCACTTCTCTTTGAAAGGGAATCTTCTTGTTGATTTCTAAACTCTCAATGATCGAGTAGGCGAATTTTCCTAATGTGCCAATCGTAAAGGGCGTGAGAAGGTCGACGTCATCCATCTGACTGTGACTCACCTTACCTGTTGTGGTCCCAAAGCTTGCCAGATGAATAGTAGGAATTCCATTTGCTGCAAATACTATGTTATCCCCACCACTTGTCGATGTGCGTCTACAATGGGCGGGATAGCCACTCTTCTTTGCTAAATCAAACACCCAATCAATCATTTCATCGGTTCCTGCTGCGAGTGCGAGTAGCATTCCGGGCAGTTCACCGATGCTGTCAAAATTGATGCACAAACCAATATCATTCAGATTGACTTGAGATGTATAGGCCCATGAGCCTTTCAGCCCATATTCTTCTCCTCCAAAGGAAACGAACCGATAACTCAAGTTCGGTTTTCTTTGGGCAAGGAGACGAGCGATCTCTAGCATTATAGCCACCCCTGCTGCATTGTCGGTAGCTCCCGGAGACATCGAATGTGTATCGTGATGTGCACACAATAACACGGTTTGAGAGGATTTTCCTTGCAGTTTACATTGGATGCTTTGGATGTTTCCAGACCGTCTAGAACCTTTGACGACTATTTTCAAGGGAGAACCGAACATATGATCTTGGAGGATCCTCGTTTGTGAAGCTGATACGACCAAAGAGGGAATCCTTGAGAAAGAGGGGATTAGCTCTTTGTTCAAAAAAGCTCTGGGAGCGGAGTCTCTTTCCATATCTAAGAATACAACGCCATCAGGATTCATAGAATAGAGTTTCTTCCAAGACTCGGTCGTTTCTTTATGACGATCATCAAGAAGGGTGATAATCAATCTATTCTTGACATCCTTTTCTTGCAGGTTTTGTATCATCTCATATGATCCGATATAGGATGTTTTGGACTCAATTCCTCCAAGGATTGTAGATGCACTCATCCAACATGGGATTCCGAATATCACTATGCTATCATCAGGTAGTCCAAAAGTGGCACTCCTAGCTTCATAGAATTCGTGTTCATGCCCCAAGATTTGAATTGCTGATAGACCTGCGCTTCGAAAATGCTCTTCAATCAACAATACAGCACGAATCTCAGCCTCGGACCCACTGATTCTTGGACCAATCTTGCAAAGGTCCTTTATTGTCCTATATGCGGCATCTTGATCAAAGTCCAGATTTATCGGCAAAAGTGAAGCCTCATCACAATGTGGGAGATATACCTCAGGATGATTTAGATTTTATGACGCGCTTGGCTATGTCCAGATTATGATTCCTGAGTCATACAAAGACAGAAATCATAGGAAGGAGGTTATCGTGTGTGGTAAGGAGAGTTGAATGAAGAAAATGAGAAGCTAAGACGGAATGTCGCAGTAATGACCATAGGAAACACGGCAATAGTGTCAGTGAATTCCCTTTGGATCATGTTCATGCCCTTTTTCTTCTCAGACCTTGGTCTCGATGTGGTTACTATTGGAATGATATTCACCTTATTCGCCGCAGCAAGCGCGGCAACCTCGTTCATTGGAGGGCGAGCCGCGGACAGGTTTGGACGCAAATCTACAATGATTGGAGGTTATGCGATCTACTCGACAGGTCCGTTTATCATTCTAGTTTCATTATTATTGGCAGCTCATTCACTCGTTCTTGCGATATCTATCTCGATAGGTGGATACATGACTATGATGGCAGCTAGAGGATTTGCAAGACCGGCATCCTCAATGTTGCTTGTCGAGAGTAGCCAGCAGAAGAAAAGAGGGCGATCATACATGATTGCAACACGTGTCATCCCATCAATACCTGCTGCAATTCTTGTATTGATTGGTAGTGAGCTCTATTTCTCAGGTTCAACTGTGTTTACTGGATACTTTTCACTATCATTGATAGTAGGATTTGAAGGACTGATTGCAGTAGTCGCAGTCTTCGCCATCCTGCTGCGAGAAAGTCATCTATCAACTGACAATGAACAGTCCAAAAGTCCTACAAACGCTTGGAAAATGCATACAGGATTCTTTGTGGTGATGGTCATAGCTTTCTCACTTGATGCATTGTCAAGTAATGGAATCAGTTGGTACGTATCACTTGCTGTTCGACCAATAGATGATAAGCTCTATGGGTATATGACATCCCTCTCTACAGTCATCATTGCAATTTCTGCACTAGGGGCAGGGGAAGTCGTGGATAGACTGGGTACAAAGGCGGCTATTGTGATTGGATGGGGATTGCTCGCACTCACCGTGGGACTATTCCCACTCGTTCAGGACCCGTTGTGGATACTAGTCCTCTACGCTATCTGGACCGGACTTGATATGATGGATGTGTCCATTCCACCATTGGTGTTCGAAGAGAGGTATCCAAAGGAAGCGCGAGCGACTGCACTAGGGACTTTCTCAACAGCCGTGCAACTTCTAAGTATCATTGGTCCAGCCTTGATGGGATTCACATACTTGTTTGGCAATGCGATGCCCTTCTTCGTGAAAGCAATGATGAATCTAACTGGCGCAGTTTTGTTCATGTATGGAATTCGAAAACTTGGAAATATCACCAGTTGTAAGCAGCCAGAATCTGTCGTAGAATAATGGACATTGGGAGGCTAAAATCCCATGGGTCCCATTGATGGAGCTCATCATCTAATATGATATATACATCCTCATCATAAGAAACTGCGAGATCGCTATAAGGAATCTTGAACAAAGGGGTGAGATTCAGTTCAGTGAGATTGTTCTGTTCCAAGGTAAGTAGATCGATTCTACTCAGCGAACTCAATGGGGAGAGGTCGATGGCCTCAAGCTGATTCCTTTCGAGTTGGAAATACCTCAATTTCGTGCTATGTGCAAGAGGACTTAGATCTATTTGATGTAGTGAGTTGTCAATAAGATCAATACTCCTGAGCTCAGGGAGTTGGCTCACCGGAGTCAAGTCGATTTCAGTGATACCGTGGTTTCGAAGGCGTATTTCTTCGGTATCCAATCCATAACGAATCTCGTTCGTATCAGATCTGTCTGTCTTGTAGTAGATAGTGACTTCGTCCATAGTACGCATCAGTCCAATCTCTGGGGTGTCGTACGTTATTAAGCTACTTTCGATGAGGTTTTGCGTTGAATATCCTGCTTATATCAAAGCAAATCAAAAGAGATACCATGATCCCGGAGTATGTGTACTATGGCAATTACGATCAAAATGCAATGACTAAGGTCAACTTGAATCAACAGATTCGCGATTGGCTATGGACAATGGGATTGCTACTTGATTTCATTGATGCCAGAAAACCAAACATCTTGGATTCATTTGTCGAAAGATTAGATGCGAGATATTCTCGTGAGGTGGAAGGCACTCCCTTTGTTCTGAATGATGTGGGTTTTGAGGAGATTCTAGAAGACCAATCAATCCTAGGAGCATATGTACCAATCAAGGACCTCGGACTTCAAGTTGTTATGAAATACATCCCTCTTGAGAAAGGGAATAGAATCTCCGGACCATCTGATATCAAATCTATAGACCATCTTCGAGCGAAACATATGCTACTCTATCATCAGATAGCTGCATTGGTCGATACACTGGGAAGAGTAGCAGGCATTCAGTTCTTCAAGGACTTTGTTGAGTTTTGGGGGGAGGAAGTCGCCAAGAAGGGGCACTGGAAAGTCACTCTGAAGCAGGCACGTCAAGAACTAGTACCTTATTGGGAAAACAGCAATGGTTTCGAATTTGGAATTGTTGACCTAGATGACGAGATGTTCCTTGCCAAATTCGATAGATGCGTCTGGTATGATTCTATGAGCCATATCGCAGACAAGGAACTCGCCTACTATACTGTTTGCTATCCAGGGCCAATGATAGGAAGACACGCTCATGAAGAAATCATGATGAGAAGATCTGTTACACTTTTTACTGGGGAATTCTGTGACGAACTCAGATGGAATCGGCATGTGCATGATGAGCCTGAACAACCGTCTATTGAGTTCTCAAAGCAGATTGTTCAAAAATAGGATAAGCCAATGCCTTTGCATGAAATATATTGCATAAGTGCCATTTTGAAAGACCAATGTTTAACAAAGCTATTTATGTAAACACTAATTTTACTATTCTGGGAACTAGATGGTTGAGTCGTGAGCTAGATATCTGAATTGCAGCCTAGATATGTAGCTTTGGAGGAGGTTGGAAAATAAGTGGCAACATATCGAATTATGACCTATAATATTGAACATATGAACAGATTATTTGACAATAACGCTATCAAAGCTAAAGAAGTCGAAAGGGCGACAGAGATCGCAAAGGTAATCAAACAAAATGATCCTCATATCCTTGCTATCTGTGAAGCTGCTAATGCAGAAGAGGAGCACAATCATTTCATCAATCATTATCTCCAAGAAACTGGATATAGACTTGTAATGGGTAAAAGCAGAGGAGCACAAAATCTTGTCTTCTACATCAAAGATGGAATCAACGTGAAAGAGGCCGATACAGGAATAAAATACTATGTTGGTTGGAAAGATGATATTGATAATGATAAGCTGAAAGAATACTATGAATGGGAACGAGAACCATTGGAAGTTGTCTTTGAAATAAATGGAAAGGATTTCCGAGTCATTCTTGTACATACTAAATCAAAAGGTGTGTTCGACGTCACAGACTTTCAGAATTTCCAGAAAATATCAATGGCTAATCGAATGAAGCTAATTGCTCAAGCAGTTTCGTTACGAAAAAGGATTGAGGAACTAACAAAAAGCAGTCCAATGCCGATGATCATATTGGGTGATATGAATGATGGTCCAGGATTGGATCCGTATGAGTCCTACCTTGGAAGATCATTCGTTGAAACAACAATGGGATCAATCCATCAGCCAGCATCAATATATCACAATACACTTTGGTGGATGATGGGAACTGCGAAGACAGACCTTTGGACGGCTGAGTTTCCAGACCCGATTGTGACCAGTGCTATCGGTTTGAAACATCATGTGTGGATAGACCATATACTGGTATCTCCTGATATGTTAGATCCGCAAAGTCCTGTGAGATATGATCCAAACGATCCCGCTGCAATTGGGCCTAGAAATAAGAAAGCATCAGATCATTTCCCAGTAATGTGCAATATTATCATAGACTAATTCGTGAATCATCAATTCTCAAACAGGGTGGTTCAAAAGAAGAGAAGGTGCCTAAACTTATTGGTTTTCATGAGAGATTTGATACATGGAAACTTTGCATTCGCGATATGAATTAGCAATGATTGTTTTGCTCGGAGAAAAGGTAATTCAGCATCTAGTAGTCACTCTGGCGTTCTATATCAACCTCGGTGGGATTCGGTCCACCGTTGTCCCACCATGGGAGATTCTAATGGTTGTTGGGTTCGTCCTAGGTATTCTCTACTTTCTTGCTCTTGTTAAAAGGATTAGATGGAAGTCATGGGGTTTGCCATTAGCTGGTTTTTTAGCAGTAGCAGATATTGTTGGAGAATTCATAGCTCAAGGAACAATTTACATAGTCACTACGGTATCCTTTGTCGTTGCATGGATAGTGCTCATTCTAGTACTTCTTGAATATCGCAGAAGTAGGAATGAGAAGCCAGCAGAATGAGCGTGACAAGTCCTCCGCTCAGATAGTGGATAATCTGCTACCGTTGAGTCAAATCATGAGAATCGTCAGGAATTACAAAGCGTTTTGGCTGGAGTCCATCCAGATCTGTGAATCCATATTCCCTTGCAAGCTCACCTGTTATCAAGATCTTTCCTGTCCTATCTAGCATATTCGAATCGGAAGCCAATGCCACAATCGCGCGACCGACATATCTAGTGGACTCTGTAGATTCGTATCCCTTCAAATCTATGTAATTCTTATCATTCAGTAGACCACTCTCGGATATCCTCATCAAATGTTCAGTACGAATCCAACCCAAGGAAACATAGACTGAAGTGATACCGTATTCACGAAGATCGATTGCCATGCCAAATGCTAGCCTTGCCTTCGCGTTTTTGACTACATCGTATGGAACTTGGTGTAGATACTTGTCATCATCCCAGAAACCAGTAGTAACGATTAGCCCAGACTTGTTGGGTATCATCAACTTAGCAGCTTCTTGGCTACAGATGAAGTGGGACCTCAAGCTAATCTGGAACATATGGTCCCAGCGCCATATTGGTTGATCCCAGAATTTTGCTGTGAAGTTGTGTGTTTCAATATCAAGTTGGAAGTTATTATCAGTATATCCCGCCCAGACATTATTAACCAAAATGTCCAATCTGTCTTCGTTTTGAGTTATCTTCTCAAAGAGTGATCTTATTTCATCTTCATTTGAGTGGTCACATTCCAATATCTCGCAAGCTCCTCCCGTTTCTTCGATCATATCCTTGGTATCATCAAGTGTCAAATCAGGATACTGGGTTATCGATTTCCCTCTCCTGCTTCTGCCCGTGATGTAGACCTTACATCCTGCGAGGGCTAGCTCGATTGCGATCCCCCTTCCTGCACCTCTGCTTGCACCTGTTACCAGTGCAATCTTATCTTGTAGTGATTCGTTCATACTCATTCAAGACATTCATTGTTCCGGTGTATAAAAGTAATCAGATGTTTGAGAAAGAAAATAGAAACGATATTGATGATGGAAAAAAATGAGAACCCGTACACTTGATACGGGTTCTGGCTACTAATCTGTAATTTGACTAAGACCAGCAATACCCAAACTGGCAAGAGCCACCCCAGCTAGAGATGGATCAACTGGTTGACCAACAAGGGGTAGTATTATGGTAACAACGCCCATCGCTAATGCAATTGCATACAGGACAAGAATTACTACTTTCTTCGGGGAAAGACCCTCAGATGCTAAATCCTTTCTGATTTCTTCCATTTTAATCTTTAAACACTGGTGACTTTCAAAACATAAATGGAATGGTGTGGCATCTCCTTTTTCTGACGGTGACCAGACCACTCACATAGAGTCTGTCGATAGTTTATTGTAGCTGAAAGAGTTACTTGTCGCTTGGAGTGAAATTCAGATTTGAAGGAAAAAAGCCGTGAAGAGCGATTTGACGAGGTGTTTCAAATGGTACTCATCGTGGTTGCACTCTCATTCGATATTCTCTGGAGAAATGGGAACGTGCCTATCGCTGAAATTATCGTCTTCATGTATGTTCTGTCATTCTGGGCATTTGGAAACCTCAAAGGAGGTGACTGGGAGTTTCCTCTGAAACTAGGAAGTTTCAATCTATCTATAACATTAATGACGAATTTCTATATTGTGGGCATTTTTGGAAATCTCCGTGTTCTGGGTTTCTGGGAATTGATATCCGCACTTGTTGTTCTGCCAACTCTATGTTTGATGATATCTCTAGTTCTTGCATCATATATGAGAGACTCAGCGAATCGTACTATGACTCTGCCTATTTTGATTGGTGGAACTCTAGGCTACATTATCTCAGTATTTGCTGTAGCCTTTCTTGGCTAGCGAGAATTAACTCTACTATTATTTTGAAACTTGGAAAAGAAGTAGAATGAGAGGGGCAAACGCCCACTCTCAGATACTAGAATTATTGTCTGTCAGCAACAAGCTGATCTACGACATCTGGGTCAGCCAATGTGGTGGTGTCACCAAGGTTCTCGATATCACCAGCTGCGATCTTCTTGAGGATACGCCTCATGATCTTACCGCTTCGGGTCTTAGGTAGTGCATCAGCGAATTGGACCTTTGCGGGAGTCGCGATTGGACCAATCTCAGACCTCACGTGCATCTTGAGCTCCTGTCGGAGGTCATCAGTCTTCTCAACACCGAGCTTAAGGGTAACGAAACAGTAGATGTCCTCACCCTTGATCTCGTGTGGGAATCCTACGACTGCAGCCTCAGCGACAGCTGGGTGCTTGACAAGTGCGGACTCGATCTCAGCGGTACCAAGTCTGTGACCGGATACCTTTAGGACATCATCAAGACGTCCCATGACGAAGTGATAGCCGTCCTCGTTGCGTCGTGCACCGTCACCAGTGTAGTAGATTGGGTCACCGGTCTGGGGATCCTTGAATTGGACCCAGTAGTTGTCTTGGAATCGCTTGTGGTCACCATAGACTGTCCTCATAAGACCAGGCCAGGGCTTCCTCATACAGAAGTAACCACCCTCGTTAGCGCCAACGGGCTTGCCATCCTCAGAGAGGATAATAGGATCAACACCAAAGTATGGGAAGGTGCAAGAACCGGGAATGGTTGCAGTAGCACCAGGGAGTGGAGTCATAATGACACCGCCAGTTTCAGTCTGCCAGTAGGTATCAACGATAGGACACTTCTCCTTACCAACGATTTCGTGGTACCACATCCATGCTTGGGGATTGATAGGCTCACCTACAGTGCCAAGCAAATTGAGTGTGGACATGTCGTACTCCTTGACTGGAGCATCACCGAACTTCATGATAGCACGGATAGCTGTTGGAGCGGTGTAGAACTGTGTGACCTTCCAGCGCTGGACCTCGTACCAGAATCGCGCAGCGTTATCGACGCCAGCTGTGGGAGTGCCTTCAAAGGAGATGGTTGTAGCACCAGCTGCTAGGGGACCATAGGTGATGTAGCTGTGACCAGTGATCCAACCGATGTCAGCGGTACACCAGTAGACATCGCCCTCGTGATAATCGAAGATGTGCTTGAAGGTGTGAGCTGTGTAGACCATGTATCCTCCAGTGGTGTGGAGGACACCCTTTGGCTTACCAGTTGAGCCAGATGTGTAGAGGATGAATAATGGGTCTTCAGCGTTCATCCATTCTGGCTCACAGTCGTCATCGACCTTTGCAAGTTCCTCATGGAACCAGACGTCGCGACCTTCCTTCATAGGACACTCGACTTTGCCTTCCATTCTGTTGACGACAAGGACTTTCTCAATGAGAGGTGTGTCCTCAAGAACACCATCGGCATTCATCTTCTGAGTGATGTTCTTTCCATTACGATAGTAACCATCAGCAGTAATGAGTAGCTTGCTCTGACAGTCCTCAATTCTGTCTTTGAGAGAGTCAGCAGTGAATCCACCGAAAACAATGCTGTGGATAGCACCGATTCGTACACAGGCAAGCATGAGAATGACGAGCTCAGGAATCATTGGCAAATAGATGGTAACTGTAGAGCCTTTGCCAATACCGAGGTTCTTCAGGACATTTGCAGCCTTTTTGACCTCAGTTGTCAGCTCACTAAAGGTGTAGGTCTTGTACTCATCGAGGGGGTCGCCCTGCCAGATCAAAGCTGTCTGGTCGCCTTTGCCCTTCTCGACCCATTTGTCAAGACAGTTGTAGGCCATGTTAGTAACGCCATCCTTGAACCAAGAGAACTTGATCGTGCTCATATCCTCCCAGTTGAAGCCTTGTGTTGGCGCCTTCTTCCAATAGAACATGTCGCTGTTTGCGACGTCTAGCCAAAACTTGTTAGGGTTTTCTACAGACTCCTTCCAGATCTTCATTCGCTCTTCATGGCTCTTTACATAGGCCTTGTCGACGAAGCTCTTGACAGGAGGAAAACGCCTCTCTTCGTGGCTTGTGACTTGAATCTTCTTTTCATCGGACAACAGTAATCACCTGAAATGTAGTGAAACTCTAAGTCCGCGGAAAAATGGGTGTAAATAAAGCTTGTCTAATAATACGAAAATTCCATGAAGAATGGGAAAAA
>JAEORN010000012.1 GCA_016840825.1 Candidatus Thorarchaeota archaeon
GATGACTGATTTACCAAGAACACCTTCAACAATGATCGAGAAACATGTAAAGATAGCGAGGGAATGTGGTCTAGAGTATGTTTATTCAGGTAATATTCCAGGTCATGATTTTGAGAACACTTATTGTCCGCAGTGCAACTTCAAAGCAGTTGAGCGTTACTCGGTCTACTTGAAGAGCAATAACCTAAGTCCCAAGGGGAACTGCCCCAAATGTGGGACTGACTTAGGGATAGCGGGTGTCAAGTGGATGCGTTTAGGCAAAGGAAGGTCCAGATTCTGGGGTTAGGCTATGCATATTGTCGATGTTGTGTGGAAACCGAATAAGAATGGTTTCATCTCTGGTCTGAATTATTGGGATGAGAATCATGAATTATCCTTCTTAGAACTTGCTCCTAAGACTGAGATAAGCTGGACCGTGAATGGCCCTCGAAGGTGTATCGGACGAAGAAACGACTATCGGGAGCTTGTCCATTGTCCATTCAACAGCCTTGTGGTCAAAGGCAAAAAGTGTTCAGAGTGCAGCGATATGGATGGATTCGACCCTTGCATACGATGTACTGGATTGGCGTGCAATGCAAGTCCATTTCGATATAAGGAATGCGAGTCTTCCGATTATGTACTATATCTTGCTTATTTCAGTGATGGCAGTTTGAAAGTGGGAGTATCATCATCTCATAGAGTAAGAACAAGATGGGTTGAGCAAGGTGCTGATTATGCATGCATTATCGCACATGTCATTGGAGGAGATAAGGCACGAAGACTCGAGTATCAAATAGGGAAAAGCAAAGGCGTTCGAATGGCAGTATCTGGCAGCACTAAGGCAAACTCAATTCTTAGCTCGCCTTCATTCGCATCTGCGGAACATGCTTTCAGAGATCTCTTGCGGGATATCAATTGTTCAGAATGTGATACTGGACCGGAAGTAGTGGATTTATCTCCTCATTATCATCTTGAAGAACTAGAAGCTGAACCTGCGACATGGCCTGATCGCTCGAAACCCATTGTAGGACAGCAGACCCAAGGGACTATTCTTGGAATGAAGGGTTCTCTTTTGGTAACTTATATTGGACATGCCTACAGAATAATCTCATTAAAGAAATTTGTAGGATATACGATAGAAAACGGAATCGATAGACCAGTGATATCACAAACAGGATTGCTGGATTTCATCTAATTAAACTCAAATAGTATGATAGGTTGTTTTGCTACATATGAATCCCGGGGATGAAGATGCCTTAGTCAGATATCTCTCTCTCGTCCGTAGAGATGGTGGAGAACCCATGTTGGGTATACCCTATCGTGAGATGAGCGTTGATCCTGATTTAGTTGCCAGCTTCGTCCTAGCGATTATTATCTTTGAGAATCGACAGCTAAGGACCTTTACCAAAGAAGGTTATGTTGTTATTATCGAAGAGGGCGATTTTACGGTTGGCCTATTGATCATAGACAAAGTGGAGGATGATGAACCATATCGAGAAAACCTGAGAAAGATAATCAATGCCTTTGAGGAAGAATATGCACCAATTCTCACTAGCTGGAAAGGTGATATTAGACCATTCAGAGCCTTTGCACTTCATATCCTAGGATATTTCCCGTATCGAGAAATCGATTTCCAACTAGTACCTCAACTGGTGCCAACGTCCGAAGCAAATCCGGACCAACACGCACCAATTCCGTGGAGCGTTGGCGAAGCTGACGAGAAGATTCAGACCACACTTGGTTTCGTAAATGGTCGTCGTAGCATAAAAGAGATAATGGATTCGACAAGATACTCTGAGGCTGATACACGTGCGATCTTCTCAATGTTGCATCGCTATAAATGGGTGCGATTCAGTAGGAAGCTGAGTCCTGACTCGCTCCTAGTAAAAGTAAGTGATCCGCCGAAGTATCTTATCGGAGCATATGGCAAGGAGTTCGAGGAGCTTGTCCAATTATTCGATGGAAAAAGGACCTTCTCTGAAGTATGTGCCTCTCTCTCTATAGATATGGACGTTGTAGCAACATTGGCTAAGAATCTAATCGATGTCGGAGTGCTGAGATATGATGAGGATGAATAATCAAAATGCTTATAGTGTGGTCTATCCTGTTGTGGCGCTGATTGTATTCAGGGGCACTCCTTATGTTGGTAGGGGAGCAAAACAAGTTGTCTATTGATGTTTCCAAAGTGAGATACATCTCACTGATTCGAATAGAAGGAGGCGAATCCCTAGTCAATATCCCCTATGAAGAGCTGACTGTGGACCCAGATCTGA
>JAEORN010000092.1 GCA_016840825.1 Candidatus Thorarchaeota archaeon
CAGATAATCTTTGAAATTGGCGAGGCATACTATGCAAGTCTGAATCCTTTTATGAAATTCATAATGCGCAGGATCTACCTCTCTTCATCTACTAAGAAGAAGATAGGGAAGCAGAGAGAAAACAGACGCCTTCCTATTGATCCTCAGGACTCTCATTGCGCTTTTGTTGAAGGAGACCAAGAGAACCTTCTCTTTGGTATAGACTACACAAACTGTGCAGGTCTGCATTTCCTTAAACACCAGAATGCACTAGAATTAGCACCCTACCTTTGTTTATGTGACTATCCAATGTACAGGGGAATCAAAATCGGTTTCAATCGTAGTCAGAATCTTGCGATTGGTGGAACAGCGTGTATGTTTCGCTTCTATCGTACATATCCAACTGAGAGAGGTTGGCCTCCTGAAGAGGTGACTGAATACAAAGACTTCAAGTTCAAGGAATAAGACTTGAAAATAGGAAGCAACTAATCCATAGACCTCCAGTTTCTCAGTTTGCATACAATCATCTCTCTATTTTCATGCAAATCCCATCTGGCCCGCCACTCTTCTCTCTCCCATTATTTGGTTATTATCCATGGAATTGCTGAATTGAATCTCTTTTGTCTCATATTTCTAAGAACTGAATCCTCCTCATCAAAGGGACGAGATGAGAGATGGAGAATCGTTGGACTCGTAGCGATTACAAAATTGGTCTTATTGGAGGAGTTTGCCTTTTCATTGTGTATATGATTGGCGCATTTTGGGAAATGTTCGTAACACGTGAGGTATGTATGTTCATCATGATAGGGTATCTGATGTCCTTAGTTGTCGTTGCAGCAATCATGATATCTGAGAAATTTGGAATGGGTGTTCTGGTTTTTGTGCCATATGCGATTATTGGACTACCTATTGAATATTATATGGAATGGATTCTAAATCCAGTTCTGATATCCCCCTTTGCAGCAGTCCTCTGGTCATTGGTTGGTCCAGCTGTAGGTCTTGTGACTGATTTGGTATACAGATTCCTTCCAAAATCAATACCTAGTTGCAAAAAAGGCATACTTCTTGGTTTGGCACTGGTTACAGCACATTTTCTAGTTATGCTTGGAGCTCTGAGTTTCCTCTATATAGATCCTATTCCGAATCTGGAACATTATCTTAATGATCTTGGCTTTACGTTACCTTGGTTACTCATAAATGGTGTATTCGGAGGATATACAGCATATGCTCTTTCAAGGGACCTAATTGAAAAAGAATGAGAGTTATTATTGAACGCTCAAACCCCTCCTTCCTGTCAAGTTTGTTCTTGAACTTCAGTCAACACATTCATCCAACTATGAGCACCGTCATAGTACAGCAATTGACTTTTGAGTGAATATTCTAATCATCAATCTGAACAATCTAGAGGGATTGCGATGTGTGATTATTGTACAAAGCATGGTGCTGGAGAGCGATGGTATCAAAATGCTAGAAACTATTCGAAGGAACTAGCATCAAGTACTCATGTTCGTGACTTTTGTGAATCGTACTTTTCCAGAGAGGTTTCAGCAGGACATGATGGGTTCACATCAATCGCAGAGAGAATCTCACAACCCATCAAAGATAACGAGAGAGAACGGGTTGATGAGAGGTATAGTAAGTATCTCCACCATCAAGTTGTCACGCTGCAGGAAGCAAAGCAAGTACTAGAGATGGCAAGCAGACAGACCGATGAACATGAACGTTCAGTCGTTCGATTCCCATGTATATGTCGACATGTTGCATACGGAGGGGATAAGGATCTTCGCTGCTTTGGAATCGCATTCTCCTATGAATACACTCGGAGGTTTCCAAGATATCTAGGTGGCAATCATCAGTACATGAGTGCAGAAGAAGCGAGTAGTCTGTTAGAGGAGTGGAAACAAAAAGATACATTGGTTCATGCCGTTTCAGCATTAGGAGTTCCATACATAGGCATGCTTTGCAATTGCGATATGCAAATTTGTCGTCCATATATTCACCACCAGCGTCTAGGCATCTCATCTCCGTGGCACAAGGGACACTTTGTGGCATCTGTAGATGATACAAGATGTACAGGTTGTGGAGTCTGTGAGGAAATATGCCCCTTCCAAGTCATCGAAGTAGATTCAATGAGCTCGATCGCATCTGCGAATCCTGAGAAGTGTCATGGATGTGGTGTATGTGCAAATCACTGTGAGGACAATGCGATACGTTTGGTCGAACATTCTCGATTGTCTGGGCACTAGATTAGACTCACTCTTGGTCCACCATTTCATATCAGGAACCTAATTCTCAGAAAGAAGAATTCCCATTACGAGCATGTTGTGATATTCTCCATCTTCGCCAAAGTATGCATCGCGGAGAACTCCCTCAACTTCGAACCTTCTTTTTTTATAGAGGGCTACTGCTGCTCCGTTGTCCTCTACCACTTCCAGACCTATTCGATGAAGGCCTCTCCTTTTTGCGAGCATGAGAATCTCCTCAGTCATAGCAGTTCCAAGTCCAACTCCATGGAAGTCCTGATGAAGATAAATCATCATGCTTCCGATTCCTTTCTCCCTCGGACGCGTAAATTGATAGATTGCAGAAATCCCTACCATTCGCTCTTCGAAAACAGCCACGATTGAGAGTCTACTATCAACACTACTCATCCATCGATTGATTTTCGCCTCATCATATGGTGGATTGCTCCATCTTAGTGCATCATATGATAGACCATCCATCATATTCAGTAGCGAATCCCTATCATCCGGTCTGAGCAGACGTAAAAGAACCTCTCTCCCATCCTTTAGTCTAATTGTCCTTTCCTCCATGGGTTTTTTCTCTCCCAATAGGTAAACTTGGCTTCTTCGGATCAAATCTCTACTTGTAGATAACTAGTTAGATATCCTATGAAGGCGTGAGATTACTTCCTCCGTCTCACCCATTATTCTATCCAATAGATCCTTGACAGTTGGGATGTCCTTGACCAAGCCTACACCTTGTCCGCAGCTCACAACTCCAATGTCGATATCTCCCTCATCGTACATCTTCTGTGCCTTCTCTCCTGAAGCAGCCTGAATCAGCTGAAAAAGGGGTGCTTTTTGGCTTTCTAGTTCAAGCAGGTGTTGAGCAGCCTTATTGTTCCATATCCTATGAGTATTCCCGACGGAACGTAATGCTAGGCATGTATCGATTTCAGCTGCTTCTACAAAGGCCTGTTTGAGATTGTCATGGATGGGACATTCCTTCGTTGCCATCATCCTGGTTCCCATAATCACTCCCTCAGCACCTAGAGCCAGAATAGCAGCAACACCTCTACCGTCTGTTATACCACCACCCGCAATCACAGGAATATCCAAAGCATCTACGACGGATGGCGTCATTACCATTGTTCCTATATCCAAGACGCCAGTAGCTCCACCATTCTCATATCCTACCACTGTTACCA
>JAEORN010000093.1 GCA_016840825.1 Candidatus Thorarchaeota archaeon
AGTGATATTGAGACTTCTTGCCAAATCCATTTGTCTGAAAGATGGATTAATGGCAAGGCGACTTAGAATACGAGCACTACCACGACTTAGGATAACCACATGAATTCCCCATTTAGATAGGAGAAAAGATACGAATAAATGTTTGTCCAAATGTTAAGAGAATGCATTTGAGATTGTCGCAATCCCTGTTATAGTATTATTTCGTGATAGAAGTCAGATTGAAATGAACCAAGAGTCGAATATTTCGAGGTTTCCCGCCATTTGGCTGGACAATGTCCGTTATTATGGTGATTTTCTCTAGATTTGGTAAGTAACATTGAATGGCAGGATTAAAAAGTAAGATAATCAAGATGGCATAGGCTAAATACCTGATAGAATATCTAAGGTATTTCTCTATCCCGTCGTGCCACCAATGTAAAACTATTGTGGAACAACTATGGTGGAGGTGAAAGGGATAAAATCGGATTTGATGAGATCAGTCTTTGAGAGCATGACTAATGATCGGGCGGCTCTCAAGTTGTTATCAATCGGAATTGTAAATGGTATCTCATCTATAGTACAACCGCCTTGCGAAGATTCTGATCCATTCTAGTCAGTTGACTCAGCAATCGATCAGTGTGCATAAGGTGGAATACTATAGTCTTCACCATGGGCGTTCTGTGATGTATGAACCAACCATTATTCGATTGAAAAATCGGAGGAGAGAGAGAAAATGGTAGCTCCAGACAGACCAGATACAGACCCATTCTAAGAGGAACATCCCAACTAATACCCCTAACACGGAGGAAAAATACAACATGATAAGAAGTGGACTAGAAACAACATTCGCAAACGTCATTGGTCCAGAGGAAGGACGAGAAGTAGATCCGTTCAATGATTCAGAAACGGTTAGACTAGTTGCATTGAATTTGGAACTAGCAGTAAGGAATCTAGTAGGATCTGCAACACCCCCCGAGTGCATCGTTCTATCTGCGGATATTTGCACACATCGATTGATCGCCATGCCAACTTCAGATGGTGATGTCAGTGTGTTGGTCTTTGACGCTTGAGAAGAATAGAGAAGATATAAGACGCATACATCTCGGGATATTTTGGTCCCGAGATATTGACGTCATTAGTTTAGAGAGGAGTCTATATACCGAACCCGGTACTTGCTAGTGTGAGATGCCATATTTGATGGCACTTCTGACAGGTACAAATGGGCGATAGTATGACAGAACTCCTCCAAGCAACGGCATTATCTGAAGAAAAGAACGATAATCGAACAGCCCAGGCGACTATTATGTCAGAGATTCAAGATAATCCATTACTAATCGAGGAGGGTGTGACTCACCAAGATGGTGGCGTTCGAAGTTCGTTGGAATCTATTTTTTCCAATAGGAATTACATAATCTTTCTGATTACAGGATGGGTTTTCAACTGTTATAATCATCTTTCGTCATATCTGAATCTCTACCTCAAAGTAATGGGGTGGGGATTGATCACTATTGGGCTGGTAATGTCAATCGTATCAGTATTCAGCAGCATAGCCAGACTTGTAGGTGGATACGTGGGGGACGCTGCGAATAGAAAAGGGATTGCGGTTGCAGCATATCTTGTACTAGGAATATACTATATCTATGTAGGATTATTCGTAGACTTTTGGCTCATTTTCATTGGATTGATATTCTACTCTGCGCATGATCTATTCAGGAGCGGCTCATCGTCCTATATAATGGAGAGCGTTCCAAAAGAACAAAGCGGATTTGCCTTGTCATTGTTCACTGCTGGAAGAGTGTTCAGTGTTGTAGGGGTGCTAGCTTTTGGTTTTCTCGAACCGATTCTAGGATTCCCTGAAGCTTTTCGATTTATGTATTTCATCACAGGACTTAGCCTCATCATCGCCTCAGCCTTTAGAGCCGTCCTATTAGAGTCGCCTAAGAGGGAGATAAGAATCTCTGAGAAACCTCTGCTCTCTGAGTTCATATCGGAAAACGTTCGTGCTGTAAAACTACTACTGGTTGCTATTCCTGGATTAATTTCCGTAGTAATACTGGACACCCTTAGTGATTCGTTCTTTAGCTTTGCGGCTTTGATATACACATACGAAGAGCTACAGGTAGATATCGCAGGAATCAATCTTATCCTACTTGCGCAACTTGTGATTTCATTTCCGCTTCTATTGAAAGTGGGACGAGTCAGCGATAGGAAAGGTGTTAAGAAAGCTGCTATTGTGGTCTATAGTATCATGCCTGTCAGTGCAGGATTTCTTTTTATCGCACCAATCATTCCATCTATCGCACCTTCTCTCGAGATGGTGATGAACAGCTATCTCCCAGGATCAGGGATTATTCTTTCTACTGCTTTTATCGGGATTGTCATGAAGTATGTGAATGATGCACTCTGGTGGACATTGATTCTCATCTTGATCAGGAAAAGATTGCCAAAAACAGATACTTCAAAGATTCTCTCGATCTTCTGGGTCACTGTTTACATCTTCTCGTCGATCGGTCCTATTATTGCCAGTGTGATCTACACGTACATGGCACCACCAACTTTGTTCTTGACAATCATTCTGTTGAATCTTGTAATCTTACTTGCTATAGGGAAGGGACCCTTTGGGAACGACATCCAGAACTCAGAAACGATTCAGAATAAATCAACTATCAGCGAATCGCTGGAATTAAATCAAGATGAGTAAGTGAAGGTATTGGAGCTTGATTTGATGGAAGACACAAGGCAGAATATACAACAGATTCTCAAAATCCTAAAGAAGACACATTCAGATGCTCCAATCACTTATCTGAATCACACCAATCCATTCGAGATGCTGATCGCTACGATCCTTTCTGCTCGAACTACTGATGCTTTTGTGAATAAAGTCACACCAGCATTATTCAAGAGATATCCCAATCCTTCAAAACTAGCTAGTGCAGATCTTGAGGACATAAGGAGCATTATTCATGGCGTGGGAGCTTATAACAACAAATCCATTTTCTTGAAGGACACCGCTCAGATGCTGATTAATGATTTCGGCAGCGAGGTGCCAAGAACCATTGATAAGCTAGTGAAACTGAAAGGAGTGAGTAGAAAGACCGCCAATGTGGTCCTGCAAGTTGCCTTTGGTATCAATGAGGGTGTTGTTGTTGACACACACATTGGACGAGTTAGCAATAGACTTGGACTTACGAACGAAGAGAAACCAGACAAAATCGAGCTGGATTTGATGAACCTCCTTCCCCAAAAGGAATGGGGTAACTACGCAAGATATGTCGGAGCCCATGGCAGGATAATATGCGCTTCAAGAAAGCCCAAGTGTCCTGAGTGCCCATTGAACGAGATGTGCCCATCGGCAGAGATGTGAAGTGACTTATAGCAATGCCTTGAAAAGGTAAATCACACTTAATCGAAGATAGTCATAGGTGATCTCAATGCTAGATATTCGGTTTATCCGAGAGAATATTGAACTAATACAGAAGAACCTGGAAAGAAGACAGGATCAACAGAAGATTGTAGAATTCAACAGGCTCCTCGAGCTCGATGAGAATCTCAGAGGGCTGAATAGAAGAATACAGGATTTGAGAACGGATCGAAACAGATTCTCAAGAGAAGTTGGAAAACTGAAGAAAGCTGGAGAGGATGCATCTGAGATCATCGAGAAAGTTAATGGCATCAACGAAAGCATCAGCAAAACAGAGGAAAAGGCGGCTAACATCGAGGACCAAATGAGAAAGATTCAGATGAGTATTCCGAATATTCTCCATGAATCAGTACCCTACGGAAAGGGCGAAGAAGATAATGAGATGGTGAAGGAATGGGGAGGAAAGCCGGTTCCATCTTTTAAGATCCAAAGCCACGTTGACCTTCTGGATTCTCTCGATTTGGCAGATATTCCACGTGCAGCGAATATAGCGGGAGCCAGATTCTATTTCCTCAAGAATGAACTTGTCTTCCTAGATCTTGCGATGCAACGTCTAGCGCTAGAGATTTTGATCAAGAAGGGATTCACACCAATTTATCCACCGTTCATGATGAGGAGAGAACCTTACGAAGGTGTTGTCGACCTAGCAGATTTTGAGAATGTAATGTATAAGATTGCTGACGAAGACCTATATCTCATCGCCACATCAGAACATCCAATTGCTGCAATGTATGCCAATGAGGTCTTCGAGCCTACGGACCTGCCCCTCAAATTTGCAGGGATAAGCACTTGTTTCAGAAAGGAAGCGGGTACACATGGTAAGGACACGAAGGGCATTTTTCGAGTCCATCAATTCAGCAAAGTGGAGCAATTCGTATTCAGTCATCCTGATGAATCATGGAAGATTCATGAAGAAATCAATGCAAACATAGAGGAATACTTCCAAGCACTGGAAATTCCATATCGAATAGTAAACGTGTGCACAGGGGACATAGGTATCGTTGCGGCTAAGAAATATGACCTTGAAACTTGGGTTCCAGGACAGGATGTCTATAGAGAAAGAGGGTCATGTAGCAACTGTACTGCATATCAGGCGACCCGATTGAATATCAAATATAGGATAAAGAAGGGTGGAACAGAGAAGGACTATCTTCATACTCTAAATAGTACAATGGTAGCGAACCCACGAGCAATTGTCGCTATCCTTGAGAACTTTCAGCAAGAGGATGGAAGTGTGAAGATACCAAAGGCGCTCCATAAGTATATGCCAGATGGAATGAAGGAGATTGTGCCTAAGAAGGATTAGACTGCAATCTCAACCTCTAACAGCAAAGAACGAACTCTTTCAGTGCTCCAGTTGACATAATCATTGCACCGTTTCTTTATAGCGGGATCTGTAGCTCTCAATGTGCCCATAGGAGGAATCTGTCCCTTATCCATTGCGAGAAGAACAGAACACCTTTGAGATCCCCACATTTCTACGAAATCCTCAACGAATTGTTGTCCTATATCTCGAACTCTCTTGCGAGCGCGATCAAACTCTACTGGGTCTTCAGAACCATCAGTCCCCAGAACTAAGCCAATGTACATGAGAGCTCCAGTAACAGCTCCACACATTTCTCCAGTTCCGACTATTCCTCCTCCAAACATGGATGCAATTCTAAGAGCTGCTGGATGATAGTGTTCATCGTTCAATTCGCGGTCTAGCCCGATCACAACGCTTTCAGCGCAGTTGAAGAATCTTCCATTGTCCTGTTCCATGGTGAGTCAAATTTCTCGAATTGGAGCACATCAAAAGTCTTTGGGCGTGACTAAAGGGATAGCATCACGCTTAAATCGAATAAAACCTAGCGTTTGCACGGTAATTGATATGTCGGTTCAACAATCATTCGAACAACTAATTTCTCTAGCAATCCAACGGGAGGAGGAAGCCTACGAATTCTACACCCAAGCCGCTGATGAGGCTACGCTTCAATCCTCAGGGAAACTGCTATTGGAACTTGCTAAGCAGGAAATCGGGCATAAGGAGAAGCTGATGCAAGCACTTGATGCGGATGTATGTACAACATTTACCTGTACGACAATCGCAGAGGTGGAAGACGCTGGACTGAGCAAATATCTACTAGATATTCCTCTTAAACCATCTTCGACTCCCCAAGAAATCCTTATCGTTGCCATCAAGAGAGAAGAAGGTGCAAATGCGTTCTATAAAGCCCTTTCAGAATTAACTGGAGTTAAAGATCATAGAACAGTCTTTGAAACTCTGGCAAAGGAAGAGCAACGTCATAAGGAGATTCTACAACAGCTCTATGACGACCATTTCCAGCCAGACAACTAGACTAAGAGTAATTCATGATAGAGAGAGGTCGATGCCTCTCTCCACATTTTCATTCATACTACTTCTTGTGAAGGGCAGGAGCGGCGATGAAAGCCAGACCACGCTTCGTAAGTTCTTCAGCAGTCCTATTCAAAGCGTGATGTTTGTCAAGATAGTTCTGAAGGAGGAAGGGCATATCTCCACTCGCTTCAATCTCGCTTTTCGCTCTGAAATAATCCAAGATGTCACTAGGATGCTTGCGGGCTTTGTC
>JAEORN010000013.1 GCA_016840825.1 Candidatus Thorarchaeota archaeon
TAATCACAGGTATATCCTTCCAGACTATCGGATCGAGCGTGATACATGGTCCATTTCCAACTATTGGATTAGATTCGACGATTAACTTGATACTTCTTACATGCTATACTCTATTAATGACAGGCACGACTCTGCTCTCTCTCAATCGGCTGTATTTTAACAACCTGAATCCTTCAGGTCCCCGCAAGGTAAGGAAGTCCACAGAATCTCTTATGGGAAAACATATTCGAAGATTGGCACCTTCCGCCTTTAGTACTGTAGTTTATTCTGTGATGAAGGATTTTGGTCGGAAGGCAGAGAATCTTACAAGAGTTGGACAAATGTTAGGAATGTCATTATTCCTCCCTATCCTGGTGGGATTCATTGTAGCGGAAGGTTCCAGTGAAGTAGATTTCATAATGATACTGATCATGGTGTCATTGGCATTCGCCATCCTAAGTGGGCAAGCATTTGGAGCGACAGGATTCCTCGAATCAAGAAACCAACTATGGATATTACAGAGTGTACCACATGGGCCCAGTATCTATGCAAAGGCAAGAGTAGTTCAGGGCGTTCTATTCATAATTCCCTGTGCATTGATCTCCGCTTCAATTCTTACATTTGTGATGGAACTAGATTTTCTTGAGTTGATTTCCTTATTCTGCGTATCATTTGTGACAGGTTTTGGCTCAACTTTGGTCGCAATAGGAATCACTGCAAGCAATCCCGTATATGATGATGGAAACAGTGCTGCATTGAAAGCTAATACTGGTAAGTTCATGGCAATCGCAATAGTTTCTTTTCTATTCTATACGATTTTGGATTTCCTATTAGGCATGATATTTGGCTTAGGTGACTTGACACAAGCAATCTATGCAAATCTCTACATATACTCGCTCGTAATGTTTGGTCCACTGCCCTTCGTCGGGATTCTTGTCTTTACTTACGGGACACGAAAATTCAGAAGATTAGAATAGCAGTTGCAAGTGCAAAAGGTTGGTAGGATCTGCCAGCCTTACTATCTTTATGCAATTGTAGTAGTCCTGTATTGATTCTAGTTCTATTTTGATCCAACTTTCGAGAATGCGCAAAGTCCAAGGATGATTGTTACCAATCCTCCAAAGACAAACATCGTGGAGATATTGTACATTGTGGTTTCTGCTTCAACTAATCTCACTAGGATTTCACCCGCGATGAAGAGTACAATCCCTCCTCCGAGAATTGCCTTTGGAATCAAAAGGGATGGAGCGGGTGGCATCTGGAATTCCTCTTCCGGAGCTGCTGAGGCTGTGGGCATCTTGATATCTGATCTATAGAATCTAGTTTCGTCAGGATTAAAGTGACCGCTAATTTGGTCTTCCTCGACTGCTTCAAGAATAAGGGCTTTCACATGGGTTTCATCGATGTCAAGTTGTTCTGCTATCAAAGCTATAGCGCTTACATTGTTCTCTATGAGTTTTAGAACCTGCTCCTTGAGCTCTGCATTATTGTGAACAACTACCTCATGTGTCACGTGTTACACCTTCAAGCTATCCCAAAATAGAATCAATATATATTATTGGAATGGAGCATGAGTTCTCTCTTTTTGGTCGATTCGTATTACATGTCGATCCGACTAAAAGCTCACACTCAGCAAAGCTAATGACTACAAAAGAGCAGTCCATGATCAAACGGGATGAACAGCATGGATAAAGAATCAGTTCAGGATAGATGGCCACAAGAAGCTACCTTTTGCTGGGGTTGTGGTAAGAACAACGAACACGGCTTACAATTGAAGAGCTATTGGGATGATGACGAAACGGTAGCAACATGGACTCCGAAGGAATACCATCTTGCATTTCCAGGTATTCTAAATGGAGGTATCATCTCTACAATCATCGACTGTCATGGAACTGGTACTGCGAATGCATACCATCATAGGATGGATGACCCTGAGCAGCATCACATGCATGTGACGGCAAGCCTCAAGATAAAGTTCCTAAAGCCAACTCCTTTAGATCGGCCTGTGACCCTACGAGCCAGGGTCCGAGAAACAGATGGGCACAAGACTATAGTTGATTGCGAGTTATATTCAGACGGAGAGAAATGTGTCGTTGGAGAAGTTGTTACTGCACGTGTTGATTTCTCAAAGTTTCTGAAATCGTAATTTCGTTATCCTTTCAACGAATATACAACTCTCAATCTATGTTTCGCTAATACCAGATAGTGTACCCAATTTCTTTCCAAGCAGCTCTAGGAACATTGTATCTCTTTTTAGTGACTTTTCGTTCTCTACGGTTTGATCATAGGCAATCGTATACAGAGTCTTCACGTTACTTACATTGCTACGGATGCGACCTAGACTCTGTTCATATCTTTCGAGTGAAGCAGTAGTCCCATAATAGAATCCTACATCTGCCTCAGGTAAATCCGTACCTTTCTCTATCAAACGCTCTGATGCGAAGAGCACCATCTGGTCACCATCCTTGAATGATTTGATACGTGCATGCTGCATCGCACCATCCATCCCGCCATGTACGTAGGTAGCTAAGAAACCCTTTGACTGCATAAGTTCTGCCAAGTATCTAGTGACCTCTACAAATCTACACATTACCAGTACTTTCTTCTCTTCTTTTGACATCTTCTCAATCCAAAATAGTAGACGCTTTTCTTTCTCTCCTAGATACTCTTCACAAGCAGCTATTTCTTCCATACGTTGTGTGACCTGATTCTTGATTTCGAGAAATTCGGAATTAGCTAAAAGGGTTCTATTTGTGATATTACTGATGAACTTGTAGAGTGATTTGAAAGTACTTTCCAAAAGGCGTTGTCGTGTCACAGTCATCAAAAGATATGCACTAGCATGTGAAAGATATTGATGCATCTGATCCTCATTTCCACCTAATCTCTCAAGTAGAGTCTTCTGCAATGTTTTCTTTCCTAGAAGATCTGACACAAAAAGAAGGATTCTATCTTTAGGGATGTCCTTTTTTCCTGTTATCATCACATATGCTTTAGCGAGCTTTGAGTATGCTGAGGATCGTACAGAGGAGATTAAGGCATCTATCTTTGATACCCACTCATCAAAGACCCTAATTTGCTTCAATTCATATGCTGGCCTAAATGATTCAAAATCGTCTCCCACAGGATGAATCTCTGCTACTCGATTCTCTCCGAAGTTCGTTTTGAAAAGATCAATTTTCGCTTCTTGAGATATGGATGCTGTGAGGCCTATGACTATCTTTTTCGAATCAGGGGATAATAGACCCAAGAAATTAAGAATTGGTTCGAATCTCTTGTTTAAACGAAAGTTCTTTGCTTCGAACTCGCGTATCAGCGTATTTGAAATACCTTCTTCACTAATTTCTCTACCTTCAAATTCCTCTCTTTTCTGCATCTCTTCCTTCAGATCTTGAACGATTTGAGAAAATTCACGACCATTCCCAAAACGTCTTTCTATATACTCAATGGTTTCCTCTCTTGGACGCTTGATTCCATATGATTGAGCGAACATGTCAAAAATCTCATCGATTACAACTACTTTGACCTTATCCAAGGTTTCCCTGTCTATTCTATTATATCGTCCCACAACAGAGTTCATTAGAAGGACTGGCGTCGCGAAGAGGAATCTTGAGATGTCTGCATGTTTTCGTGCCATTTGGGGGGGAATGCCTTTCTGTTCCTCTAGAAGATAGAGATGTCCATAGTTACCAAGTCCGTATTGTTGAGCCATATCATGGAGCTGATGTTTCAGCTTCCTGTCTTGGACCAGGAACAGTACCTTCTCATTCTCTGCAACGATCTGGCGTTCAATGAGCATCTCCACAATCAATGATGCTATGAGGGTCTTACCCATTCCTGTAGGTAAGAGAACAAGGAATGCACTTTTCTCCTCCTCTTCCAGATTGTGAATGACCTGGTCTCTTGCATTGATTTGGTAGGAACGAGGTTCTAATTCCCTGTCTGCATCCATGGCTTTACGAGCGTTATAATCCCTTTATAAGATTTGAAAAATGGACTTATTTTGAATTATACCGAATGCAAACACTTGATAGTGCATCAGTATCAACAGAGTCTTACTGAATAGTCATCAGGAGTCACTACCAAACAATGAAGGGACTATGTCCAATCTGTGGAACCCTTGTGGATGCGGAGGAAATAATCGAGGATAGGCAAGTTCGCCTTACGAAGTTATGTCCTATACATGGAGAATCACATGAGTATGTTTCACGAAATTCTGAGTACTGGGAATGGTCTCGAAAATATGATCGTCCTGGAAGCAAGCCTTTCAAATGGTCCAGTGTGGTACAAAACGGCTGTCCTAATGACTGCGGGATATGTTCAGCTCACAAGCAGCATTCATGCATTGGGATAATTGAGATAACTGGAGCATGTAATCTCTCCTGTCCTGTTTGTTTTGCTGAGGCTCCCTATGGTCCACATGTGCCCTTCGAACAAATCACTTCGATGATTGATGCCTTTGTGTCTTACGAGTCAAATCCCGAGATTCTCCAATTGAGTGGAGGCGAACCAACTCTTCATCCCGATATCCTTGACATCATCAAGTATGCCAAAGGTCTTGGGATTGAGGATGTAGTCGTTTCTACAAACGGCCTGCGACTACTAGAACCTGAATTCATGTTAGAGTTTGCAAGTGTCGGGCCCGTGGTGTACCTACAGTTTGATACCTTCAAACCTGAGATATCGAAGAAGATACGAGGTCAGGATTTGGTCAGCCAGAAGCTCAATGTAGTAAAATCATGCATGGAACACAATCTAACTACTGTTCTTGTACCCACCATCATTCGCGGACTGAACGATGATGAAATCGGCAAAATCATCGAATTTGGAATTTCCCAACCGAAGGTATTCGGAATTAACTTCCAACCTGTTTCAATTACTGGGCGAGTCGTTGCTCCTAACTCTGAACCCATCACAGTGGACGAGATGCTTCTTCAAATTGAAACACAGACCTCTGGAAAACAAAAGATGAGCGACTTCCGTCCCATTCCTTGTCCCCATCCACATTGTACTGCAATAAGCTACATGATTGTTGATGAGGATGAAATCATCCCTATGACTAGCATTGTGAATGTTGACGATTATATCGACTATGCTAAAGATCGTACACTAGTTAGTAAAACAACGCTCATGGATGCTGCCTTCGAGTCTCTTTTCTCTACAAGCGCTATACCTGGGACTGAGCGTAATGTCGCATCGTTCTGTGAGGCTTGCGGAATGACAGTACCAGAGTTCCTTGGCAAGCAGGTTAAGACGATCTCAGTGCATGCTTTCATGGACGTAAACACATATCAGCTTGAGAGAGCACAAAAGTGCTGTATCCATCTCATTCAACCAGATGGGAAAATGATTCCTTTCTGCAACTACAACATGTTTCATCGAAATAACATGGAGTGACCTGCATGAGAATACCTGATGTCAATGATGAAGAGATGGGTCGATGTTGTGCAGATTTCTATACTCATCCTTTAGTTGTCAAACTCCTCGATGGTATCTTTCATCCTGGCGGTCTGGCACTAAGCAATCTGATGGCTGAGCGCATGCAGCTCGATGCAGGACTTAAGGTTCTAGATATTGCGTGTGGGGATGGAATGACAGCAACATATCTGGCCAAGAAATTCAGATGTTATGTCACTGGAATGGATGCTGGACCGATTATGGTCGAACTTGCAAGACAAAGAGCTCGTGATATTGGTGTAAGTGACTCGACCGAGTTCATTATTGGACTTGCGACGAAAATACCGTTCCCTGTTTCTCATTTCGATGCGGCGTATAGTGAGTGTGCAGTCTGTACATTTGCCGATAAGGAACAGTCAGTGAAGGAAGCTGCTAGAGTGGTGAAACCCTCGGGACGATTGGGCATCAATGATATAGTCCTTCACGACCACGATTTGCTTGATGATGAATTGAAAGGACTATTTGGGCAAGTGGCATGTATCTCTGGAGCACTTTCTCCAGAAGGTTATAGACAGCTTTTCGAACTTGGTGGTTTCAAGTTGACTGAATCTTCGGATCATTCAGTCTTACTTGAACAAATGGTTGAGAAAGCAATGGGACGAGTTCGGATCATGACTGGTATCGAAGAATCCCTCTCGACAGCGACAATTGATGATGTCGCCAGGGTTATCGGGAAAATCCAAGATCAAGTTCAAACTGGGAATCTAGGATATGAGCTCTTCATCTTTGAGAGGTCTGTGTTGTAGGTCCTCTGTAGATGTCCTCATAGAAAAGGCCTGAATATAGAAGCCTTCTACTTACAGGCACAAATAGCTCCGAAGCGATATCACTGACTGGGACAGAATATGTTTCTTCATTCCCTCCGAGCTGCTTTGATAACCAGATTGCAAGGGGATTGAATATCGACAGAAGTCCTGTAAACTTCTGGCAATCGAGAAGCATGAGATATCCATCAAGGTCTAGAACTTTTTTGATTTCTTTGAGTACCTGTGGTGAGTCTGGGATTATTGAAAGGGAATATGTCGAGATGATCAAATTGAATGGAGGTTCTACATGTTGTGAAAGATCCTTCGCATCAGCAAGTTCTATCCTGATATCTCTCCATCCATTTTCATGAACTCGTTTCTTGGCTCGCGTTAGCATCTCAGGTGTGTAGTCTATCCCGATTATCTCTTTGTAGTCAGAATACTTGTTAACCAGATATGGAATATTGACTCCTGTTCCAACTGCCACGTCCAATATTCGTGGTTCCTTGATCGGAGGGAGTCTTGCGAACGCTTCATCTCGCCATTTCTTGAGATTAACACCTAGTACTCTATAGATTCTAAGGATCATCTCATATCTCTTGGCTGTCGCGCTGTATACTTCTCGAATGGATTCCCGTGATACTGAACTCATAGCATAAATGACATCCATTATTTCTGAATGGTTGAGCCAAAGCAATAGATCAATCCGTACTGATGCAAGAATCTCATTGTATGGAGGATGATATCTTCATCCCTTGTTTGAATTCTAGGACTTGTTACTATCTCTGAGGGTCTATGTTTTTCCTTGAGAATATCACATAATCTCTTGAGATCATCCATTGGCATACGAATCATTCCTATGAGTGGTGATAGCATAAGATAGTTCGAGAATAACTTCTCACCATGCCATCTCTCATTCTTGTATTCGGCTAGCTGAAATGAATGCTCATCATCCCACACAAACACATCATCTTGCTTTGCAAAGATGGTCCTTGCTTTTGACCTTATGATTTCATCCACTTGTGAAACCATCTCACTACTCCTTTCATAGAAGTCTGCGAGAAATCCTTGGGCTTCTATCGCATCTCCAATAGCCTGTAACTCTTCCTTTGCCTTCTGATAGAACTCATGAGTGCCTGTATTTGTCAGGAGTACTACCAATCCGTTGGATGTTCTAGCATATACTAAATCATACGCCTTGAAACCGATGGAATCAAGGGTACCGTCAGCTCCAATTCCAAAGCTTTGTCCAACATTATCAATTGCTGAGAGTAGTCCTCCAAACAAAGCATCATCGATTTGAATCTGTCCAGTTCCGACATGACCTATTGGGAGACCACTTTGATGGATGACCAATAGTTCCCTTACATGCTTTTCAGACACCTATCTTCCCTCCTTCTCTGCAATAATCCAATTGTCTCCTATCGTTTCGATTACCAATTTATTCCGTGAGAAGACACGCTGCAAATCATCTCTCTTCAGCGGCTGCGGATATCCATCAATCGTCTGCATGAGGATATAGGCTGGTGAACTGACTGCTTCATCCGGTGCTAAGGTTGGGTCATTTGTGATAAGCTTGCCACCTGGTTTAAGATATGATGAAACAATCTGGACTCTCTCCTCAAGCGTTTCCTGTGAGAATGCAAAGAGTTCCTCTCCATAGAATAGATCGAAATGCTCCTCGATGTTTCTTCCCAGAATATCCGTAGTGAGCTTGCTGAGGATATCTCCTTCGGATAGAAGACCCAATATCGACGTAAGGGGAGTCAACCATCTGTAGTTTTGCATGAAGAGATGAATATGCGTTGGTTGGAATATCTCATCTATTTGTCTAAGTGCGTAGGGAAGACCTACATCTGCAAAGGCAGACATGCCTATCTCCTTAGTGCCTTTTGGTGAAAACGAGCGTAACAATACACCTCTCCCCTTCTCTGTTAGTGTGCTACTAAATACCGTTTCTAATACAATCCTTGGCACTGATTCTAGTGGAACGGTCTGACCTCTTAAGGCATCAGGCAGGAATTGAGCACAATCATAGTAAAAATTCGTGAGAACCGTACCAACGTCCTCCGGTCTGATAGGCGTGGCTTTTAGTTCCTTTATTGAGTATCTCTTTTCGACGTGATTCAAGATATTGCTCTGAACCAGAAGAGTCAGGATGTTCTCTAGTAATGGTATATTAGAGTATCCATACTCTTTGGCGATTTCATCACAACTCCTTGGCTGGGATAGAGAAACTATCCATCCTTCTGAGAGAATAGTGTTAACGATTAATCTGAAAGCCATCTCTTCGGACTCTTTATACTCCGAGTATGCCTTTCGAAGCTCGGAATCTGTAAGATACTTCCCCACCCGCTTCAAACCAAATAGGCTACCTTTGAATTTCTCCATCCTTACCTTTCACTCCACCTCATCGCTTGCATTGAGCGACCAATCGTAATCTAAGTACTTTATTTTTATTGAAGTCAGATTTTCCATGATGTATCTTCTCTGGTCATCTGGAAGGAACTGGGCGACATACTCAGGAATCGATTTCTCGGTCATTTCAAAGTCCTTTCTGTACCACTTGAATATCATACTTAAAGAAAGAACTCCCTTCTGGATGTCTAGAATGGCTCCTTGAGGCGAACCAAGATAAAGCTTGGTAGCAGCATCAAGTTCACTGTCAAGATTTTCAGCGCTATATCTTCCGTCTTTTAGGATTGGACATCCCATTGAAGAGCAATTTAGTGCAAAGTGGATTCTAGGATCACCAAAGTCTTCTCGAATCATATTCTCTATGCTTCGCAAAGTCATTGTTCTTCCGCCAACATTGAATTTTTGTAATGCAAAGAATCTGACTCTTTGAAACCAACTACTATTTCCTCTCTCTGCGAAACCAGGATCCTCTTTCAACTTCTCAATGACGCCATAGATTGAGAGAGCATTATAGCAGTTAATCCAAAATGCTAATCTCTCATCTCTGCTCTGTATTGATTCTAAGTCAAAGTCGGCAAGGGATTCTGCAAAGGAAACAATTGATGCATCACCCATCATAGAAAAGTAGTCAACATTTCCTGAAGGATCCCTATACCTCTTGAGAATGCTTTCAAGAGTAGAGCTTATTGTATTATACTCGTTCACGATTAGCAAATCTCCATGAAAATTGAGATTCATGAAGGATTCGATTCCGAACCCCCGTGAGTGTGCAGGTCCTATGCACCAAGTTTTGACCAATCCATGATGATTAGTAAGAAGGTTATTCCTCCGAGGACAATCTTCAATGTATTTAGAAAGTCTCCAATTGTTGGAATCGCTGACATCGCATCAGGAAAGAATGGGAATATTCCCATGAAGAGCAAAATCAAACCTACGGTCAGCAACCAGATTTTGCCATTCATCATATCTGGATTCATTTCCCTGAATGATACGATTATCGTTATCATGGCAACGATGATTTTCACAATACTCAACGGAATCGCTGGAATTAGGGCTGCAATCTCAGGAACTAATGATATTGCTCCAACGATGATCAGGCTGATTCCGTTTATCCACATCCATGCTTTGGTACCTAGAAGATCCAATAACTTCATCTCCAAATTTTCTATAGTTAACTAGGTAATAAGTCTTTGTCAAGGGAATTATTCTTCCTGTTATGAAAAAGTAGAAAGAAGCCAACTCAGACGTTTCCGTCAGAGTTGGTTGCTATGGTTCTGAAAGTTTGCTGCCTATGTAACGGCACCAATGATCAGAAGTAGGACTCCCACACCAACTAGTATGAGCATTACCTCAGTAAACAGATAACCTGCAAGATTCAGGGAATATAACCCTAAATCCATATACCCGGTAATCATACTCAGGTCAACAATACCAACAAGGAATGTTGCCAGAATCGGAAGTAGTCCAACGATTATCAAAATCAAACCAAGGAGGGCTGCGCCTTTACCCATTTTATCACATCCTTCTGAATGCCATACACAAATGGGTATTTTAATCTCTCTAATTCTCTTTATTTTAAATTAGCAGTATAAGAAAAAACATCGCTCTTCTTAACTCTAATAAAGTCCTTTGCCATCTCAGTTTTAACAACGATACATTAAGTATACAGAATGCAGGACACATAAAAAAAAGAAGGAGGAGGGGAATTAATTCCCCTCAAAGTTTGAACCCGACAGCTGTATTGCCATCGTATTCCTGCGGAGTATCTCCACCACCGTATGGGTATGCTGCTAGGGCGTAGTCGAAACAGTCTTCCATCAATGTGTTTGGATTACTACCATAGTGGCTCTTCAAGCCGTAATCGAGGAAGTAGTACGTCCAAGCTCCGTTGTTGTGACTTGGGTCGTCATAACCATAGCCGTTTTGCGTACAAGTAGTGGTGATGTAGATATTAGCATGGTTGGAAAGGGCTTGCATCTCAGGGATGAATCCACCAGAGTAACAGTGGTCAAGGAAGATGAAGATTCGAGAAGCAACACTAGCACCAATGTAGTTATCCAACTCGGTATCATACAAGTTGCCATCTTCGCCATTGTCGCCGCTGCTACAATCCCACATACAAAGATAGGAGGAACCCGTGCCAGTGCCAGCTCCATGTCCTGACGAGATGAATGCGATCACATCATCCTCATCAGCACCATTGACCATCCAGGTAAGCGATGCTTTCACGTTGTACTCGTTTGCATCTGCGTAGTAGACTGGATAGTTAGAAGTATGTCCATCACCAAGGACTCGGATGTAGTCGTAGTCCATTACTCCATTGAGGTAGTTGTACCAATCAGTTGCGTCCTCATCACAGTATGACAGGTCGCTGATAGCTTGATAGTCACTAATACCAACAATGACGGCCCACTTTCTTACGACACCATCACCACCGCCGCCTGAGTTATCCACAGTCACGGAGATCTGTGAATAGCCTGTGTTGCCGCTGGGATCGGTTGCCTCACATCGGATAGTGTGAGTTGAGCCATCAGCATATCCGGTTGTGACCCAATTGTATGACGAAGAGGTAGATACCTGAGAGCCATCAACGAGAATCCTTCGAGAACTGATACCGTTTGCATCAGTTGCAGTGAAGCTGATTGTGGTTGTCCCACTTACAGTCGCACCGTTTGAGGGGCTGTTGATTGTGACTGAAGGAGGTGTAGTATCTGGACCACTGTAGGTCAATGTCACAGTGAGTGTGTAGGATCCAGAGCCACTGTATGAACGGACCATGATGTACCATGTTCCAGCACCTGGATTGCTGTAGGTAACTTCCTCTCCACCACTGGTGTAGCCACGCCAATCATAAGTGCTAGTTGTTGGAGCGACACCGAGTCTACCATAAAGATCGAAGTCTGCAGATCCACAGGTCAAGACAGAGTACATGCTTGCACAGTTTGCGCCAACTTGGATAGTCCACATCTCTGTTTGACCGGTAGCTGAAAGCGAGCTTGTGACTGGTACACCATCCTGAAGGACATTTCCTGCTGAATTATCAACAGTAACGGAAATCTGTGAATATCCAGTATTTCCACTTGGATCAGTCGCTTCACATCTGATGGTGTGAGCACCGTTGGAATATCCTGCTGTATTCCAGCTATAGGATGATGATGTGGAAACTTGAGTACCATCGATTAAGATTCTTCGTGAGCTTATACCATTGGCATCCGATGCGGAAAAGCTAATCGTCGTCGTTCCACTTACTGTTGCTCCGTTTGATGGACTGGTAATTGATACTGTTGGGGGTGTGGTATCGCTACTACCATAGGTAAGGGTTACAGTTAGGCTGTAGGACCCAGAACCACTGTACGAACGGACCATGATATACCAAGTTCCAGCGCCTGGATTGTTGAAGGTTACTTCTTCTCCACCACTCGTATAGCCTCTCCAGTCATAAGTACTGGTCGTAGGCGCAGCATTCAGACGACCATACAAATCAAAGTCAGCTGATCCACAAGTTAGGACAGAATACATGCTCAAGCAGTTTGCAGCAACCGCCATAGTCCACATCTCGGTAGCACCAGTCGCTGAGAGTGAGCTAGTTTCAGTGACTCCACTCTCAAGGA
>JAEORN010000094.1 GCA_016840825.1 Candidatus Thorarchaeota archaeon
AACGAATGGACCTGATGTTGGACATCGGTCTCTACTACCTTAGCTTGAATCGTCGAGCTGATACCATCTCTGGTGGTGAGCTTCAGAGAACTCGACTAAGCACTCAGATTGGATCAGAGCTTATGGGAATGCTTGTTGTTCTTGATGAACCTTCGATTGGACTTCATCCTCGGGATGGGATTAAGGTAATTGATACTCTCAAGAAGCTACGTGATGTTGGCAACACAGTGATTGTTGTCGAGCATGATGTTGAAACGATGAAGGCTGCTGATCACATAATTGAGATGGGCCCGGGTCCAGGAGTTCATGGAGGGAGGGTTGTTGCACAAGGGCTCATTGATGATATTCGGCTACAAGAAGAATCTATCACCGGGCAGTATCTTACAGGCACGAAACGAATCGTAATACCTGATCATCGACGATTATCCAATGGACATGCATTAAGAATTTATAATGCACGAGAGAATAACCTGAAGGGTGTTGATGTAGAGATTCCTCTTGGTCTCTTCGTATGCATTACAGGTGTATCTGGTTCTGGTAAAAGTAGTTTGATTAATGAGATTCTCTATAAGAAGCTGCATTCTGTCTTCAGAGATCGACGTATCATTCCTGGAAAGCATGATAGAATTGAAGGAATCGAGAATCTCCGAGATGTGAGAAATATCGATCAGTCTAGCATAGGACAATCTTCGAGGTCAAACCCAGCAACCTATGTTGGTTTCTTTGACAAGATTCGATCATTATTCGCTGATCTCCCTGAAGCGAAAGAGAACCTCTACGAGATGCCTGATTTTAGCTTCAACCAGAATAGTGGTGGCAGATGTCCCGAATGCAAGGGTGAGGGAATAGTAACTACTCAATTACAATTCATGCCTGACATCGAAAGCATCTGTCCCGCTTGCAAAGGCAATCGATATACGAAAGAGATTCTTGAGATTAAGTACAAGGGGAAGAACATCGCACAGGTTCTCGATATGACCGTGGAGGAAGCAATATCCTTCTTTGGAGATGTCAACCTAATTCATCACAAGCTTAAGACGATGGACGAGCTAGGCCTTGGATATATCAAACTTGGCCAGCCATCGAATCAGTTGAGTGGTGGCGAGTCGCAACGTATCAAACTCGCCAAAGAGCTCGGGAAGCTAAAGGCTTCGAGTGACACCTTGTACATTTTCGACGAACCGACAACGGGTCTCCATCTCGCTGATATTCAGAAGCTCTTGGATTGCTTGAATCGGCTTGTAGAACAGGGGAACAGTATTCTTGTTATTGAGCATCATATGGATGTCATAAAGAGTGCGGATTATGTGATAGATCTTGGACCATCAGGTGGTGAAGAGGGTGGCGAGATCATAGCTATTGGAACACCAGAAGATGTGGCAAAAGTTGACAAATCATTCACTGGCAAGTTCCTAAAGGAAGTCATTCAGGCGGTGTAAAAATTGACAAATGAAATTTCTATAGAACGTGCAAAACCAGAGGATGCAGAAACTCTTGCTGATATCTCAAAACGGGCATTCGATTCTGATATAGATGTCGGAGCCATTAAACCCGGTGGTCCCGATGGCTACGACTCAATTGAAGTACATAGAAGGGATACTCAACTGGATAGAACTGATTACTGGAAGTTTCTTTTCAATGACAAGATTGTAGGAGGCACACGAGTCTACAAAGCATCAGAAGATCATGGGTATATCTATGGTGTATTCATTGACCCAGATTTTCATAGAAGAGGAATTGGAACAGAAACATTTCGACTTATCGAGAGCAAATACCCTGAAGTAAAGAAATGGATTTTGGATACACCAGTATGGAATGTTCGAACAAAAGCATTCTATGAGAAGATGGGTTTCAAACAGGAGGGAATACTCAGATGGACTCCGGCATTCGATTTGAGATATTATGTGAAGATTATTGACAGTTCCTATCAAACTAGATTTACTTCCATTAGCGACCTTCAAGATGGAATGAAAGGATTAGTAGTCAAGGGAAGAGCTTATGATATTTCGGAAAGAAGGAACGTAACATCCCGAGATGGAAAGCCTCTAGAAGTTGCTAACGCGACACTCACAGATGAAACTGGATCTGTGAATCTTGTCCTATGGAATGACACAATCAGACAGGTAAATGAAGGTGAAGACATCATAATTGAGAACGGGTATGTCAGCTCCTACGAGGGGAAGTTGCAACTTGGTGTCAGTAGAGAAGGATTGATAATAATCAGGCAAACTTGAGCTTAGTTCTTACAATTCTAACTCCATGTAGAACCAATGATGTCTCAAGGGTATTGGCACCTCGGATTCTGCATATTCAGGAATTTTCTTGAATCCGACACTCGTGTATACATACTGCGCTGTATCCATGAATCCACCAGTGTCCAATCGCAATGCGGTATACTCTAATTGCTTGGCAGATTCTATTAGCTTCTTCAATAACTGTTTGCCAAATCCTTTACCTCTGTGCTCTGGTTTGACATACATTCGTTCGATTTCGCCTACATTCTCATCATATCTTGTTAGAGAGCCCATACCTATTGTCTTGCCTGCTTCCTCAAGAATGAACAATCTGCCATCCTCTGGTGCTATCGACGTAAAACTCTCATATTTTGAACGCACGTACTTTTCTATAGTCATACCCATATTCTTTATGAAATCAATTCCATAACGCTTCTGGACTTGGTCTGCAATCCAACTAACGTAATCGATGTTGAGCTGAATAAAATCATCTCTGTGTTTGATTGGATCATATAGTGTGAAAACTACCAAGTTAATCCCTTCATGAGTTCTTTCCATTAGAGAATCATTAGTAATAATATTTATGGATTACTAGAGAGTCCGTTGTATGAATGGATCCTCCTGTTGATTAGAATACATTTTCTTTCTATTGGACTAATACCTAAGGTAGCTTCGATAATCCACTCATTGCGCAGCATCATACTGACATCAATCAGGAGGATAAGCGATCATATACGGTGAATCGTATATCGCGGGACTGCTAGGGTATGACATTTTCATCTGTATTAATCTCATCTTTTCCGATGTCATCAGACAACCACCTAGATGTGAAGAATCTAGTCCACAGAATCATGAGAGTTGTTGGAACAATACCGAGTGAGAGTGTAACGCTATAGAGGCCCTGAACTTCGATTGAAGCATTGGTCTGAATATAGCCAACCAATGTACTGATGAATGCATTGCCCAGATAGTGGACAATCATCGGAGGTAGAAGGCTTTTTGTCTTGATAAAGGCGTATCCGTAAAACAGACCGATGATAGAAGCCCAGATGGTCTGCCAGAATGCCCACACCGGGTCTGCACCAAACACAATGCTGACCAAGTGCATGAATCCGAAACCAACCGATGAAAAGATGATCGATTCGCGTTCCGAATACTTGTTCAGAAAAACCGTCAGGACGATGCCTCTAAACGCTATCTCCTCAAAGATGCTTGGGAATGAAAGGAGGAAACTAGGCGAAGCGGGAGGAAGGTCTTTTGAGGGGTCAAAAACCTGCTGGATAAAATTCCAGTCTATTGGTTGTCCTTCAGAGAACCGGTAGATAAATGACGCAGCAATCTGCGACAGAGCCAAGATGGCATAGCAGGACAGTGCAAGTAGTACAAGACGGAAGAATGGTTGTATTCTTGTCAATCCGATGTCGTCCAGATATTCCCTAAATGTTCTTTTTCCCTTTGGGATATGCAGAACGAATGGTGCAACTAAGAAGACAGTCAGCATGTGATACGAGAGTGCTGTGACTATCGTGAAGGCATATGAGTCGAGTGGCAATCCGGTCAATACGAAGACTAAGATACCTGCTAAAATACTTAGCAATGCTGTAGTTAGAATAATGGCCGAAAGTGATAGCCAGGGATGCTCGAACATTCGGAACTTCCTCTTTTCTGTATGGTTGGGATTTTCTTTTTCCATATATACCACCTGAGGTGTTTCAGAAAATCATTAAACTATATTTTAACTGATGTACCAACGTAAGATTTCATTTCTACTCAGACTTCTTTCTGTTACTCATCAAGAACATCGGCATCCAAATCACTGGCTTCTAATGGTGTTCTCTGTTTAGCTTCATCCAAGATCGGCATTGGATAAGAGAAACCTCGTTTCGTCAAGATGGCCCCAATGCCTGCAAGAAGTGCGAGGAATAGCAATGCAGGTGGGAATCCGATGATTTCTATCGTAGGTCCAACAATCAAGATCTGAGGAAGCGCAAAGAGAATTGTCAATGTAGGAATAAGAGAGTATACACTATTACGTATCCTAGATGGAACGACATCGATAAGGATACGTTGGGTAAGGATATTCTGAAAAGAATACAAAAGTCCGCCAACCACAAATGCAAAGAACATCAATGTGACTGGGATGAACGAGTCCACCGGAATTGCTAGTAAGAGGATGTCTGTGTTTGGGAAATACAACTCTATGATAGCACCACCCATAAGGGGCGGGAATATGAAGACTAGTATTGCAAAGAATATGTAGAAGAAACACCCACAGGTTTGGATTAATTGAAATCTTGGAATCCACTTTCTTGGCTCGAATCTCTGTGACCATACCCCGGATCTCTCATCGGTAAAGATGCCCGGAATTCGTAGCAGTGTTCTGAAGCTTGCAACAGCTACGTCGGTAAGCATGAAGGCATAGAATAGAGGAAAGATGATGAAGTTCGACCAAGCAATCATTGTACTGAACACCAGCGTACCTCCAAGAAGTAACCACTTGATGAGAGGATCCGAATAGATGAACTTCACTCCCGATTTCAGGATGTCAATATAGGAATCTTCCTCTTGGGCCTCTTGAGCTCGTTTTTCATCAACTTCTGGAAAATCTCTCACAAGTTGCATGATTAATATCGCAACTACTATGGAAACTATTGCCTCAAGTTGAAAAATCCATGGTCTTCCTAACAGTGCCGCTAGAACACTACCTGGAACAATCGCGATAGTCGAAAAAAGAGTGATCAGCATCATAAGTCGACCTTGAAAAACACCATATTGCTTACGATCCTCATCTCCAGGAATTGCCACTTGGAAATTATTATCGAACCAAGCTCCCCAAGCTCCACTCTCCTGTGACCCTGCTATTCCCAGTAGCAAGTAGATGAGAATGAAGATGAAGAAAGGCGTTTCAGGAGTCACAATTGATGTAAGGTATAAAGACACTCCATAACAAAGATAGGCTGAACTGAGGACATAACGATGACCAATATGGTCTCCTAGAGAACCTGAGGGATAATCAAGTAAGGTTTGGGTGCTAAGCTGAATCACCAGTAGGATGCTGACAAAAGTCAACCCTTGGATGTATTGCCCTGGTCCACCTCCTAAAGCTTCAGCAATGAAGATGATGTGAAATGTTGATGATAATGCTAGAATGCCCGTAATGAATGGCATCAATATCATCATAGTCTTTGCGAGTTTCAGCAATCTTTCATTGGACTCAGTAAATCCAAAGAAGGAAGAGGTCTTACTCACACACAAACACCCGGACCTACTCAGCTTCCCTATTAATCAATCTACTGGACATGGGAAGATTTACAGGATTACTCGTCTATGATGAGTGAAATAGACATATTGTAGTTTAGCATGAGAAGATACGTCGACGAGATGCAATCCGATGAAGATCAAGGTTAGAGGTGCGAGAGAGCATAATCTGAAGAACATAGATATCGATCTAGTTGACGGTCTAACTGTCGTATCAGGCGTTTCAGGATCTGGAAAGACTTCGTTGATTTTTGACACTCTCTATAATGAAGCACGGCGCAGATTCCTTGATGTCTATAATATGGGACGAGTGACCTCCAAGCTATCTCCCTCTGATGTAGATTCCATTACGGGCATCGGCCCAACAATTGCAGTTGAACAGAATCTACTGAATAGGAATCCCAACTCAACACTTGCTTCAGCTTCAGGGATGCATCCATTCCTTAGGATTCTCTTTGCTCGCTTTGGAATAAGACATTGTCATAGATGTAGCACTCCCTTCTCTCTTCTAACTGATGATGAGATTGTACAGCAATTGCAGAAAATAACAAAGAAGGATTCTGTTTCGCTGTCAGCGATTCTGGTTCGGAAAAGCAAAGGTAGTCATAAGACACTTATCGCTCTCCTAAGAAAGCACTTTGCCTTATCTGACATCGTGGTAGATGGAAAGTCGATAACAAGCGATTCTCTCGATCCCCTGCACGAACATGATATCGATCTCATTATTGCTAGATTCACTAGTAAGCCTAAGGTGTCAGAATTACGCCAAGCTGTTATCAATGCGGCCGCTCTTGGCTCAGGCGCACTCTCTATTCGCGTTGCTGGTAGAGATATCCGTTATGCCCTAACAAATCAATGTACCGAGTGCGGCACCTCTTTCGGGGATTTAGAACCTAAACACTTCAATCGTCGGTGTGATGTTTGCAAGGGTAGTGGTTGTTCCTCTTGTCATGAAACAGGAATGGATTCTCAAGCAGCATCAGTTACAATAAATGGACTTAGGCTTACTGATGTCCTACAGCTAAGTGTTGATGATCTTAGATCTGAACTTGGCGGTTTGGGATTACCACAGACTGCCCAGCGTTTACTTACAGAAGTGGATAGAAGATTAAAGGCGTTGCAGTCTGTTGGTTTGGGTTACGTGGAGCTGAGGAGGCCTTCTCCAAGTCTTTCTCGAGGTGAGAGTCAGCGTGTTCGTCTAGCCATATCCTTAACAAGTAGATTGGAGGACATTGTGCATCTATTGGACGAGCCAACTATTGGACAGCATCCAAAAGACACTCAACGCATCCTGCCTGCATTTCGTGACCTCCCCGGACCAGTAATCTATGTTGAGCATGATTCAATCGCTGCTGCTTATGCTGATCATGCAGTTGACATTGGTCCAGGAGCTGGCATAAATGGAGGCAAGATAGTATTTACAGGAACTCCCAAGGGCCTCTGGAGTTCCGAAACAATTTCAGGACGATATTTCAGTCATTTAGATTCAGTCTATCGTCCCAAACCGAGAGACCCTCCTTCTGAGTTCTTTACTATTAAGGGTGCTAGAAAACATAATCTTCAGGACATTGATGTTCCTATCCCTCTATCACGATTCACTGTAATCACTGGTATATCTGGTTCAGGAAAGAGTACACTTGTAGCTCACACACTTGTTCCATCTCTTCAAACAGGGAAATCAGTTGGATGCAATGGGATAGAGGGTAAAGCCCCTACTCCTGTAATAGTGGATCAGAAGCCTATTGGCAAGAACCCCCGTTCAAACCCCGCAACCTACACAAAGCTCGCTGATGTCATCAGAGATATCTTTGCAGATGAAACCAAGCTTTCCAAATCCCATTTCTCGTTCAATACTCCTGAGGGTGGATGCAGTGAGTGCAAAGGGATGGGAAGCATCGAAGTCAAGATGAGATACCTCCCCTCGTTCTGGATAATCTGTTCTGAATGTAATGGTAAGCGATTCAAGGAAGATGTGCTTGATTCAAAGGTCAAATTCGGTTCTAGACATCTCTCTATAGCTGACATATATGAAATGTCGATTGAAGATGTAAGGGATATCCTTGTCGATGAGAAGAGGATTCCAGATAATAAACGTAAGAGTGCTGTTAGAATTCTGAATGCACTGGTTGATATTGGACTTGGATATCTTAGCTTAGGCCAGTCCTCTCCAACTTTGAGCGGTGGAGAAAGTCAGAGAGTCAAGCTGGCTAAACACCTCGGGAAAAGTACGCTTAGAGATAAGATGCTAATTCTTGATGAGCCTTCCACAGGACTGCATGCAGCCGATCTCTCTGGATTGCTGAAGGTTCTCGATCGGCTAGTACAAGCGGGAGCTACACTCATAGTCGTTGAACATAACTTGGATGTCATTCGAAGTGCTGATTGGGTTGTTGACTTAGGTCCAGGAGCTGGTCCTGCAGGAGGTCGTCTTCTCTTTGCTGGCCCCTTTGAAGATCTACTTAAAATCAAAACTAGTCCTACATCTCAAGCAATTCGAGATGAGGTGGCGATTGCACCCAAGGATTCAAGCGAGTCTGAACCTCATTATGTTTCCCAGAACATCACTATAAGGAAAGCCTCAGCAAACAACCTTCAGAATGTTGATGCTGATATCCCTAAGGGCAAGCTGACTGTAGTAACAGGTATTTCAGGGTCTGGTAAGAGTTCACTAGTGCGGGATGTCCTTCAAGCTGAAGCCGAACGACGATTCTATGAAACTCTCTCGGTATATGAACGGCATGCAACGAGCGAAGGTCCGGAGGCTCCAGTTGAAAGTGTTTCAGGATTAGGAGTGACCCTCTCAATCAGTTCTCGGCGAAGGCGAGGGGCTGGATATTGGTCTGTCTACGCCCGTAGAACTACTGTTGGTTTAGTCACAGAGATTAGCCGAAATCTACATGTGCTCTTTTCACGAATTGGAGAATGGAAATGTCCTTCCTGTGGTTCTAAACTATCTCGTGCTGAGAAATGGATCTGTAGGAAATGTGGATTTACTGAGAGCTTGTTTAAACCAAGAGATTTCAATTCTCGTACCTATACATCTGCATGTGAAACTTGTAGCGGAGTAGGTAGTCAACAGATTCCTGTCCCAGAGAAGCTCATCATTCATCCTGAGAAAGCAATCTGCGATGGAGCGATGTATTCACCCGGATATTTCCCAAAAGGTTACTTTTGCACCCCTACAAGTTGGGCTGCTGGTGCTTTAGTAGCTCTCGGTAAGCGATATGGTTTTGATCCAAAAACAACTCCTTGGAACACCCTTAGTCGTAAGGTGAAAGATGTGTTTCTCTATGGGGACACTAACAAAGAGTCAATGGAAATATCCTATATAGGCAATCGTCGTGGGAAGAAGGTTGAGGTAAACACCAAAGGCAGATGGGCCGGATTCTACAAATGGGTGAGCGATTGGGATATTGGTGGAACATATACTCGGAATGAACCCTGTCCCAAGTGTAATGGAACTGGTATGAGAGAGAAATTCCTTCAAGTCAAGATTCTCGGCTTCAATATTCACGATTTTCAATCCATGACTTTGGCTGATCTCAAAGCAACTCTCTCCTCATTAGAAAGCAAACTCAAAGATGATACGATCACAATTTCCAGTTATCGAAAGATTCTCACCCGTCTTGAGTTCCTTGAGAGAGTTGGTTTGGGCTATCTCCATTTGAACCGTGTTGCTTCTACACTCTCCGCTGGAGAAGCTCAACGTTTGGTATTATCTTCATTACTCGG
>JAEORN010000095.1 GCA_016840825.1 Candidatus Thorarchaeota archaeon
AACAAGGTTAACGAGGACCTACTCCCAGGAAAGATGCAGCTGAAGGTCAAAGTAGAACCAGAATTCCATTTCATCACTCCAGACGGAGAGCTTTTTGATGAATCAGGTTATGCTGACATCTATCCGAAAAGTCCAGGGATGGATGTGCTTCTTGAATTAGCATCCGCATTGCAGTCTCTTGGAATTAGACCTCGGGTGATCCATCACGAAGTCGGTGAATCACAACAGGAGATAGAATTGGATTTTGATAATGCGACGAAAATGGCTGATAATATACTGATGTTCAAAAATCTGGCTAGGTCAATCTCCCGAAATCAAGGAATAGATGTGACCTTCATGCCAAAACCTTTCGAAGGGAAAGCAGGAAATGGGCTTCATTGTCATCTGCAACTTTGGGATGGCGACAAGAATCTGTTCGGAGTAGATGGAAACTCTGAGCTCTCCGAAACAGCTAAGATGTTTATCGCAGGACTCTTGGAACACGCTCCAGCTATAACTGCAATTGCAAACCCAAGTATCAACTCCTACAAGCGACTTGTACCCCACCATGAAGCTCCAGTGTACATCACTTGGGGAATGAAGAACAGAACCGTTCTGATTCGAGTTCCAATGTTTGGTACAGGTGATAAAGCCGCAATTGAGTTACGTTCTGCAGACCCGATGACGAATCCATATCTGCTTTTCACTGCAATAATTGCTGCAGGAATGGATGGTGTCAATCGAAACCTCTCACCACCTGAACCAAGGAGCGAGGACATATTTCTACTGAGTGATCAAGAACGAGAGAACCTTGGGATTAAGATTCTCCCAACAACACTAGAAACTGCATTAGATAGCCTAGAAGCGGATAGCGTGATATGTGATGCGATTGGAAAAGACATTCTGGAATCTTTTGTGAAACTTAAGAGAAAAGAGTGGCGAGAGTACACTAACAACATTGTGACTGACTGGGAATGGGAGATGTACGAGGGCAATTAGTCTTCCTTGAAGAATCTAGAAAGTCTATCAAAAGCTTCATCCACAGCCTCAGGTGTTAAAGGACCAATCGAGATGCGTATATGACCTTCGCCTGCCTCTCCAAAAATCGAACCAGGTAGCACAAGTGTTCCCGTAGATTGGAGGATGTCCATCACCAACTTTCGCGAATCAGTGCAGCCTTTTACCCGTGGAAATAGATAGAATGTCCCCTTTGTGTACGTGTCTTCAAAAGCATCAATCTCACGTAGCCTTAGATACGCCAGATCACGAAGAAGACTTAATCGTCGTAACTCGTTTTCAACTACGTCCAAACCTTTCTTCAAGACTTCCAAAGCAAGAATCTGGCCAGCTGTTGGTGCGCAGATGGTTATAGTATCCTGCACCTTTAGAAACTCTTTGATAAATTCTGGAGAACCTACCGTATATCCTACACGCCATCCACTCATTCCGAAGTCTTTCGAGAAACTACCAATAGACACCACATGATTTTCTGCATCTCTACGAGACCTAGGACTGTAATGGACAGCATCATCAAAGACCATTCGTGAATATGTTTCGTCGGAAATCAACATGATATCATTCTTGATACAAAGGTCCAAAATGCCATCTATTGTTCCTTTTTCATAAACCGCACCTGTCGGGTTGTTAGGGGTAATCATGAAGATCGCTCTCGTGTTTTTGTCTATCGCAGCCTCAATATCTTCAACACGGGGTAGAAATGATTCGTCCACAGGAATCTCTTTGACCTCAGCTCCGGCGAGCTTGACAGCCATAACCGAGTTAAAGTAGAAAGGAGAGGGGATGATAACATTATGACCATGTCCCGCAAGTGTCATGATTGTACCAGCAAATGCATTATTTGCTCCCGCGGTAATTACAATCTCAGTTTGAGGGTTAGCATCAATTCCAGATTTCTGTCGCAAGTATAGTGCGAGTTCTTCTCGCAACTCTAGAAGACCCTCATCAGGTGTATAAACATGCGTTGAGGGGTGAGAAATTCGTTCCTTCAATGTAGAAAGTGCATCGTCAGGTGGAATGTGCCCAGGCAATCCTTGGCCTAGATCCAAGAAATCGGGGGACTTGACGAATCTCTTTGCTGCTTCAGCAAGCTTTACGATGGGAGGTGACATGATGTCTTCAGTACGATATTTCATGAAATCCACCAAACTATAGTGAGATGCTGAAAAGCGTGTCATTGGATTCATTTCTTGTCCCAATTCCACACTGACCTTCACTAGTGGATAGTTGCGATATAACATTACCCTACGAAAGATGTGCTTCAGGAATCATTATATCTCGGAACGATTGGCGACTTCATATGGCAGCGATGGAAAGTGTAGCAAAGGGACGAAAAGAAGTTCAAAAGGCTGCAGGGTGGTCAGTCCTCGCAGCTGCGCTACTAACCATCCTCAAATTGGTAACAGGATTGCTTACTAATTCACTGGGAATTCTTTCAGAGGGGCTTCATAGTGGTCTTGATTTCGCTGCTGCAGGAATAACACTTCTAGCGGTGAGAAAAGCTTCAAAGGTACCAGACTCGGACCATCTATATGGACATGGAAAAATAGAAAATTTCGCTGCATTTGCAGAAACAATTATTCTATGGATAACATCAGTGTGGATAATCCTTGAAGCATGGCACCGAATAGAGGTTCAAAACTGGCCGGAGGCTTCTGTTTGGGGCATTGTAATTATGGTGATCGGTGTTTTCGTCACCTACCAGCAGAGTAAGCTCCTCTACCGAACAGCGGAGAAACATGGAAGTCAAGCTCTTGAGGCGGACGCGCTTCATTTCAGAACAGACATGATTAGCTCAGTGGTTGTACTTCTTGGTCTTGGATTCGTGTGGATTGATATTCCAATTGCAGATCCTATAGCAGCAATTGGAGTTGCAATCATCATTTTCATCGTATCAGCAAGACTAGGTAAACGAACGTTTGATGCATTAACAGATAGAGCACCACTGGGTTTGCAGGATGAAATCATGCAGAGAGTATCAGAGGTGGGTGGAGTTGTTGAATGCATACGTGTACGAACCCGGCTCTCTGGTCCTGAATTGTGTGCGGATATTGTGGTCACTGTAGACGAGAACATCGCTACAAAAGAAGCGCATGGCATTGCTGAGTGTATCGAAGAGAAACTAGTTGAGTTAGCTCCAAGAGTGGATGTAGTTGTACATATCGAGCCAGCAGAAGGAGACATATCTCAGTTTTCTAAAATGAACATCTATGATCAGATGCAGATTATTGCTCGTAGGATACCGGACATACAGAGTGTTCATAATATCCGTGTGTTCGAGATATCAGACAACATTGATGTAGCAGCAGACCTAGAGATGTCAGCAGAACTTACCTTGGAAGAAGCTCATTCTGTTTCTGAATTGTATGAAAATAATTTGAGAGAGCTTGTAGGAAGCATCAATTCAGTGACACTTCACTTGGAAACGACATTGACCAAAGACGAAGCTGACGATATTACTGAAAATTCATTCGAAATAGTAGATTCGGTGAAGAAAATTATTGCCGATTTTTCGCCTATTGTAAACTATAGAGAAGCAAGAATTCGCGAAGAGAGAGGAGGACTTTCAGTCCTCTTAGACTGTACTATTCCAGGTCAGATGACACTTACTGAGAGTCATGAAATTGCTGAAGCAATTGAGAAGAAAATACTTGAGCGCATTGAAACAGTAAAGTCGGTGTTTATTCACTTTGATCCGCTATGACTCAAGCTTAATATTCAGACACGGTTGATGGCATAATGAGGTTCTGGAAAGATGGATGAAGATTGTGCAGTAAAGATACTTGGTGCTCCAGAAGCCCAAGTGGTACAGACGAAAGAGATTGAGATGAAACAACCATTGCTTGTTTGCTGCTTCCCATCAGCGGGAGTTGTCGGGACCATAGCAGCTAACACGTTAATTGAGAAATTCGAAATGGAAGAAGTTGCCCATGTCAGATCAAGGTTTATGCCTTCAGCGGCAGTTTTCTTAGATGGACATCTACGGCACCCCTTCAGGATCTATGGACATAAGGAAGAAAACCTGCTAGTCGTGACTGCAGAACTCCCTGTCGCAGATGAGGGACTTTACTATGTTAGCTCTGCGCTTCTTGATTGGGCTGCGACTGTAGGAGTTAAGGAAACAGTCATACTTGATGGAATTCCTGTACAAGGTTTGCCTACAGATCGTAAGGTGTTGTTCGCCGCAGAAGAAGAGAAACTTGGCGAATTGAAGAAAGACGATTCAATGGAGATTTTGACAAAAGGAATCATTACAGGAATTGCAGGATCAATCCTTTCCGAAACACTCTGCAGGGATATGGTTGGATTTGCACTTCTTACACCAGCAATCGCAATGGTTCCAGATCCAGAAGGTGCTATACAACTACTTGAAGCACTCAATAGACTTTACCATGTGAATGTAGACATTTCTGAGCTGAAGGAAAGTGCTGCAGAGATAAGAAAGAAGATGGAAGAGATGGCACAACAGGTTGATGGGATGCGAAGACCACAACCAGGTACTGAGCGACCAAGGTATGACAGAATGTATGCTTAATGCTCAATCTGAGCAAGTATCATAGGCTTCCTTGGCACCCTGAGCATTCCGATCTCCCACCTTTCCAGACCATTTCTCACAAATGACTTTCTGGACTGTTTCAAGTTTAACAAGCCCTGTGGCTTTGGCAAAGGCACCCAGCATTGTTGTGTTGATGACTGGCAATCCTCCTACGAGGAGACCGTTCTTCAGAGCGATTCCAGTACCATCGTATGTGTAGATATGACCTGTCGGTAGGTTGATTTCATTTGCTTTCTTGGGCGTGTTGATTATGACCGTTCCATTCTCTACAAGACCCTCAGTGACATCTATCAAGTCAAGAATTGAAGAATCAAGGACAGCTACAATATCAGGAGTATAAATTTGGCTTCTCACATTAATCTCTTCATCTGCTATTCGCGTGAACGCTTTGACTGGTGCACCCCTTCTCTCAGCTCCGAAATATGGAAATGCTTGAACACCCTTGTATCCGTCAATGTATGCAGCCTTTGCAAGTAACTCCGCGGATGTGACACCACCTTGTCCACCGCGACCATGCCAACGAATTTCAATCATCTTCATCTGGAAGGACTCCTGAATATTGCCCTTGTGTCAAACCTTGCGCGGCATCGGCCAAACATAACCTTTACGTTATCACTACCAGTTTGAAATGACTGACTTGAAATGGACGATTATATGAAAGTCAACAGAAATCTATGGGATAAACTGGCGAGAATCCATCATAAATCAAAGTTTTATGATGTTGAAGGATTTCTCAAGGGAAATCAGACATTAGATCCCATCGAGTTAGAAGAACTCCCGGATTTATCTGGGAAGAAACTTCTACACCTCATGTGTCACTTCGGTATGGATACTCTTTCACTAGCTCGACTCGGTGCAAGTGTGACAGGTGTTGACTTTTCATCTGAAGCCATCGAGTTGGCAAATGAATTATGCAAGACGACAGAGATAGACGCGAGGTTCGTTTGCTCAAATGTGTATGATCTTCCCGATAACCTGGATGAGAAGTTCGATATTGTATTCACATCAGGCGGTGTTATCATGTGGTTACCGGATTTAGAAGAATGGGCAAGAATCATTGCTCACTTCCTCAAATCAAGAGGTTTCTTCTA
>JAEORN010000014.1 GCA_016840825.1 Candidatus Thorarchaeota archaeon
CTTGTTCACAGACTCATTCCTTTCCTTGATTGGGTTTATACTCGCGGAGAGGTCGGGCGAAAGAACTTCTTCCCTGATGCAGCTAGAGCGCTCCGTAAGATAGTGCTTGAGATTCGGACCCATTTCAGTGACCGAAGTGGGATAAGTGAAGGAATCAGCAGGCAGATAGAAGCCCCTGAAGTGAGTCTTGACATTAAATCTCTCAGAGAGAGAGTCGAAACGCTCATGGCCTCTTCAGAGGAAGATGAAATTCTCGAAAAGGGAAAAGTCATCCTAGGCCACATCAAGAACGGGAACATTACAGACAGAGAAATCTCGAGATTTATCGAGGAGGTCACAGGAAAGGCACAGAGAAACGGGAATGACTGGCACAGGGTGCTTCTCACCGGATTCTGTCACCCACGGTCTCTGAAGGAAATCGTCTTTTCAGGTGACCAGTTCTTCCAGACGTTGTCCGGAATACAGTATCTCGCAGAAGTACCAGTTGCCGGAAACCGTTCCGAAGGGAAGATTGATCTCGTGTTCTTTATTCGAATATTGCGAGGTGCAGGAAAATACATCTGGATTCCTGTAATGATTCTCGAGGTGAAGACAAAGGAAGCATTCAACTTCAATATCTATGGTGTGAAACCTCGGACTAAGAAAAAAGATGTGTTTGTCCCAGTACCCTATCCATGGAGAGTGCAGCTCACAAGATTCGAGTGGAATGCAGTCCTAAGGTCCAAACCGCCAAAGGCTCACCTCGACCAGCTAGACGTATATGAGGAGATGATACTTACCGAGTTCAAGTCCCTTGTCGACGACCCTCTGGCACCCAAACACATGTGGAAAGGAGTTGTGACTCTCGACGTATCACAGGACTTTGAAACCACAAAGATGGCCTTTGACCAACTAGTTGACGAACTTGTCAAGAGGCTATTCAAGGGAGAGCTTGGTGGAGAGTGGAAGACACTCGGACTCAAAGGCTCAGAGTCTGATGAGTCTGTTCCTCGTGTTGCCATAACAATGACACCTACCCAAGGTCCTTCACATCTTTTGAAAAGCATCATTCCTACAAAGACTGTACAGGATGAGAATCCCTTCGCTCAGCGTGTGCAGGATGATGTCTTCTTCACACAATATGTCTCAATTCCATCACCGACTTCCTCTGGCAAGAGTGCGGCTTGGCTCTCTAGCCGCTGGCATCTGTTGAATCATCTATCTGAACTAACAGAAACCTTGCCATCCAGTCCTCAGGTCATCTGGATTGATCTCCTTGGTGATTATTCCTATGAGGGGCTTATAACAGCTAGATTCGGACTTGATTCCCTAAGGAAAAAGAAACTCATCACTCAGCATGAGTTTGTTCGACTGAACGGACTTCTCACAGGAATCGATTTTGTCAATCTCCGAGATGAAACAGATGACGTGTTATTTGCAGGTAGTTCTTCAGGACTGAAAAATCTTCGAGCTAAAATCAAGTCTATTCTTCACAAGGAAATGCGAGATTGTATTGTCGTTGTGGACGGCTGGCCTGATCTTGAGAGTATGGTACCAAGTCTTCATAGAACTAACCTACAGGTGCTCGAGTTATCATTGCTACAGGTCCTGAAAGAGTTCGCTACTGAAGTGATATGGATTGACGGTGGAGTGAATCATCAAGAGATGAGTAGGACCTACCAGCGACCTTGCGTGAGCCCACTGCCCCACGACTCCCCCCGAAGACAATTTGTAGATGAGATTCTCTGGAATCTTCCGACAGCTCCACGAAGAGAAGGGTGGTTATCGCCTCAGTACGATGATACTCGTATCATCATCCAAAGTCTACCCACAGTTAGTTCACCGTGGACAGCTGTGATTCAAGTCCCGCAGCTCAGAGGCTGGACTCGTAAGTTCAGTGCTGCAGTACATTCAATTTTACCTCTTGAGTTAGTCGAGTATACTGGAGCCCTGAACCAGCGGCAAGACATGTATGGTCGGTCTTTCCACTGTGCTTCAATTCAGGTCAGAAATGATATGATTAGAGGAGAGGGTATCGATAATGTAAAACAGAGAGCATTAAGTCTTATTCCGAGTTTTTTGAAACATTGGCGAGAGCAGATAGATGAACTCGAAATCTCCGGTAACCCTGAAACCTGGGCTGTTACGTACCATCCCGTTGATGACAATCAGACTCAGCCAAGCCTGACCAGTAGATTGCATCTTGACTTGAAACATCTGCTTCCTCTTCCTAACAGACTTGGGAAAGACCATCCAGGATTTCATGTTGGGGCCGATAGGATCACGAGGGGGTGGATTCATAGAGAAAAGGGCGAGCAGGATGAAGAATCAATCACCATCACTCGTAGGCCACCCCGCAGTTACTCTGCAGAACCAGCGCCTATCGATACTATGGATACTAGGAGAAAAGAGATTCAGAGAATATTCTCTGCTGCGACCTTTCTAAGAAACAGAGCATCCTTGCATGACTCATTCTTCTCTCTGTATCAAGAGATTATCAATATCTGTGCTGACTATTTCAAATCGAACAATGATGAATCTCTCCTTGATACTCTAGTTCATGTGAGAGATGCACTATTACAAAGGAATGAACCTCGGCTGCTCTGGAAGCTCACATTGGACTCTCGGCTGAGTCTTGGAAACCTGTTGAGCTTCACTAACCAAAGATCTCTGAGGTTGGCTCAGAAACGCAATCCCGAGATTCTGGAGCTCTACGGAATTAATCTCTTTCTAGCAGTGCTATCAGTAGCAGAGGAAACATTCAACGATGTGGAAACACCATCATGCATCAATCTCTGGTCAGCTGTTTCAAGATGGCAACTGTATCAGATGGGCTTTCAACCAGAGGATGACGATGATTTTGAGTTTCGATACGACTTTCAGATGTCATATGCAAATCTCCAATGGAGGGCGAAACACATGAAAAAGACGATATCCAAAGAAAAGACGATATTTCCAGAACGGTTTGGACAGCTACTCTGGCAAGAGGGAAGTGAGGGAGGAAGCATCTGGCTGCTGTTTCCATCCTCAAAGAATACTATCCTTGGCGGGTTGCTAGAGGAGCAGATGAGTGCATATCTTCCCTATGGATGGTATAGCAGTGTGATAAATCCTGAAGAAATCAAGGCTCAGGCGAAATCAGTACTATCAAGAGAGGGCTGGGAAGTCATACCCATTGTCCTCGTTGAAACAAACCGACAGCAGGTACTCTACATAAGAAGCGAGCAAGAAGCTAGTGAAGAGTGGGCATTTGCAGGAGCGTTTGAATACGGTTTTCCTCCTAAGGAAAGGAGTATACCAGCGCGATGGATACGACTCTCAGAACCATCGTCTGAAACGCTTCTCGCGCTGCATGGCTATAGACCGTCATCTCCTCCCTC
>JAEORN010000096.1 GCA_016840825.1 Candidatus Thorarchaeota archaeon
GTCTACAACCTTTCCTTTCTCGAATGTCAATCTGACACCTTCTATGACTTTTCCTTGTTGCAGAAAAGGGATGTCAAAGTATATCTTCCCCTCGACAGAATCTTCGATTGGTGCTGTAAATACCTCGCCGCTAGGAAGATTATGTTTTCCATCAGATGCTATCCATATTCTTCCTTCAGTCTTCGCATAGAGATCGGTTTCTGGACCTATGTAGCGAATATCATTATGACGCTCTAGATGCTCCTTCATAAGAAATAGACTCTTGCTCTCCTCTTTCCAATCTATGAGTGTTGCTCCATAGACGAAGTTCTGATATTCATCCATGCTCATGTTGGCTTGTTGTGCCAATGTCAGGCAGGGGTGAACGGTCAAACACCACTTCTTGGATAGGCGAATTGCTTGTATCTCTTGATTTGCTTTATTCTGTAGTAATGTTCTCTTTGGGTCAACGTTCGCTAGAGCTGTTATATTCATGGGAGATCGTATAAAGATGTAAGCATCGCATTTCTCAATCAAAGCTCGTACATGAGCTGGCTCAGTACTGAGCGTGTGATCATCAGCACCATCAAAGAAGGCTCGAGTGATTTCTTCACTATTCATTAGTGTCACTGGTTGTGCACCAACTCTCGCAACTTCTTTTGTCACTGCAACTGCGAGATCATGAGAAAGTGGACTCGCTACAATCGCAACCATTTCATCTTTCTTGATCTCTGTGCTCCAATTGACAATTATCTTGGCATGTTCTTCAATTCTCGGATCCATTATCTTTCCCAATCCATTTCGATATCTACTATAACATATAGATTCCTGCTCATGTAGATCCTACCAATTTCACGATTCTCACATTTCTATTAGGGCAATTAGCTACAACCATTCCCACATATAGCTAGGTGTGCATTCCCCCCTATTAAGGAAAATCTAGAGTATCATCATAGGTGTTGCGGTTCGCAACAAATCCCTCTTCGACTCGGGGAATGGAGAATAATACAAAATGCTGTCAAATACACAGAAACGCCTCCTAGCGATTTCGCTGGTTACTGCTTTTCTTTTCATGGCGGTTTCACCGGCTTTTGTTGCAGCACAGACTTTACCTGGTCACAAAAAGAGTGGTCCTTACATCAACAAAATAGTGTTTGATGTTATCACTCAAGAGGACCAGCGAGTTATTGCAATTCAGGATGGCTCTATTGACTTGATCGATGACCAGCTTGATCCATCGTTTCTCGAAACTTTGGTGGAAGCTGAGGACGTTGAGGTGTTCCACAAGCCAAGAATGGGATACGGTTATGTTGAGATCAATTGTGCCAAATACCCTCTGAACATAACTGCATTAAGACGTGCTATTGCCTTTGCATTAGACAAAGAGGCAATCTCTGATGATGTCTGGGATGGTTTGTCTCAGCCATTAGATAGCTGTGTTCCAAATAATCATGTCTTTACCATTGAGGGTCAGCTACCATACACCTACTATGAGGAAAATGCTGATTTCGGAAATCAATTGCTTGATGACGCTGGTTTCTTGGATATTGATGAAGATGGCTTCAGAGAAGCTCCTGATGGAAGTGATTTTGACATTCTAGTTGAATGTGCCTCAACTTCTAACATCGCTATCGAGTGTGGACAAATTCTTGCTGAAGCACTAGTAGCTCTAGATATTGATGGTACATCCGAAGCAACAGACTTCTATGACTATCTAAACAGATTGTACTTCCATGGCGACTATGATATGGTCTTCCTTGGTACTAGTTTCACAAACATGGATGTAGACTGGCTAGAGACCCAATTTGGGTCAGAGTATGCTACTGAGCCTTATCTGAATCTACCAAACTTCCGTAATGCAACATTTGATTCCTGGATCTCACAGCTAAAGACTGGAACCTCATTTGAGGAAGTATACGAGGCCGCAATTGAGATGCAGAGAATCTTCGTATATGAGTGTCCTGAGATTATCCTTTACAACAACATTCAGCTATACCCATATAGAACCGATAGACTCGAGGGATGGCAAGAGGATGTTCTTTATGGTATCCCCGGATATTGGACCAACATGAAGGTGCACATGAAGGACTCATTGGGTGGTCCATATGGTGGTACACTGACATGGAGCAACTCTGAGGATGTTGATACTTTCAACCATATGGCGGCTGGCTCAGGCTATACTCAGCAGGTACTTGATATGATGTTTGACCAATTGATTAAGCTTGATGCCGATGGTAATGACCTTCCATGGCTAGCAGAGTCTTGGACAATTGAAACGAATGATGACAATCCTGCCGTCACAGATGGACATATGCGTATCACATTCGATATAATCCAGAATGCAACTTGGAGTGATGGTGTACCTCTTACGGGTGAAGATGTAGCATTCACTTTGAACTACTACAAGAACGGAGCTGGTAATCCATATGGTCCTGATTTGGTCAATATGGTCGCTGCATATGCTCCAACCGCCTATCAGGTCATTGTTGAATACTCAACTGAATCCTACTGGAACTTGCATCTCTGTGGATACGATGAGATCATTCCAAAGCATGTCTTTGAAGATCTTGATCCTGACGATTGGCAACAATACCAGCCAGATCCACCTTCATCTCCAATGGTTACTTCTGGACCATTCAATGTTACTGAGGCTGTTGCTGGTGAGTTCGTAGAACTAACCTACAACCCGAACTTCTTCTATGGTCTAGATAGATCCGGAAGCGGATCAACCGACACCGATGACACCCCTATTGACATTACCTTGGCTTTAGTTGTTGGTGGTATTGGTGCTGCAGTTGTTGTTCTGATTGGTGGATATGTCCTCATGAGAAACAAATAGTTTATCGATTTGAGAGGGGAATAATCCCCTCCAACTCTCTTTTTTTTGGATTGCTTCCACATACAGTTTATAGGCTAGTATGGATGATGAATTCTTGTGATTGAGTATGGCAATTTCCTCTATTCTTGTTTTAGTCATTTTTATTGTCACCCTGCTATTGATAATGACTGAGAGAATCGATGAAACCGCAATCACAATCTTTGGGATGTCCTTAGCAGGTGTGGTACTACTGCTTTTCGATGGAATCGCCTTCTCAGATTATTTAGTTGAAATTGAATGGGGTTCAATAATGTTCATTGCTGCTATGCTCATCATAGTGGCAGTGGCTGCCTCTTCTGGAATGTTTCAATATTTGGCATTGATATTAGTTAGAAGAACTCAAGGTAATCCACGTAAGGTCTTCTTGTCGATGATGGGTTTTGTGTTTGCTATTTCCTTGTTCTTGGATCCATTGCCTACCATGTTAGTCATAGGGACCTTTACTGTTGAGATTTGCCGAGCTATCGATATGGACTTTCGCCCACTTCTTATCTCAGAGGTAATTGTCGCTAACTTCGCTTCTTTTCCCACAATTGTTGGTTCAGTACCAAATCTTGTGATTGCTGTGTGGACTGGCGTAAACGCAGGGCTTACGTTTCTGATTCTGATGCCCCTCTCACTTCTTCTATTTGGGATTACAATCCCCATTTTTCTAATGCAGTACAAGGACTCCTTTGTAGAACAAGAAACTCATGATTCGGATTTCATCTTCTTGCTTCCGCCACGAGTCATGATTAATTCCAGACGTGATTTTTATCTGTCTGTCATTGCTATGATAATTCTCCTCACGGGGTTCATGGTAGCACCATCTTTTGATCTTGATGTGACCATGATTGCATTGTTAGTCGCATCCGGTATGCTGATATTTTCTGAGAAAAGAGCAAAGGAGTTCATTCGTCAACTCTCATGGGATACCATCTTCTTTCTCATAGGTCTCTTCGGTCTAGTTGTTGCTCTCAAGCTCACAGGAACGGTAACTGATCTTGCTAATGGCTTGGGTGCGATAACTGGTGGGAATATCTTTGTTGCAATCATGCTAATGATTTGGATTCCTGGATTGGCATTGTCAGCTGTCGATAACATACCTGTTGCTGCAGTCTTAGCTCCATTAGCTGTACAGTTTGGAGATCTGAATCCTGTGGTTCCAATGGCTTTACTGGCAGGAACCAACGTTGGAGGATATGCCATACCCTTTGGTGACGCTCCAAACATGATTGCAGTAGATTTAGCTGAGAAAGGGCATCGTCCTATCACATTCATGGATTTTACCAAGGCTGTTCTGCCTATTGCGATACTGCATATGATAATCATCACAATCTATTGTTCGATTGTTTCCTTGTTCTTTATCTAGTGGAATTCTGCCTTTGTGAAATAAACTGGATCTGCGGATGAGTATACAAATCCCATCTTCTCATAGAGTTTCTGAGCAGGTCTATTGTCACCGAAGAAATGAAGCACGACTCTATCTGAATCCTTGAGAAGCTCCTTCGTTGCTGCAGCAACAACACATTGTGCATATCCCTTTCTTCTGTGATCTGGATGTGTTGCTATATTGCCAAGCTCTGTTCCATATTTGCTTACAAAATGGACACCTGCTACTGCAATTACCTTCCCATCCTCATCTCGCACTCCGAAAAAGGGCCCGAGATTCAGAGCATTAGGTGTCCAAGCAGGAGTTCCAGAAAGTCTGTATAACTCACGTAAATCATCGATATCATTTTCTGACAATCTAAATGTTTCTGCATGTTCCTTGCATTTCAATTGAGAGGGATCCTCCATCACCATCTGTCTTTCTTCAATAGCCTCGATATGCTTCGCGATTTTCCTTACTAACTGTAACTGACTTGCTGTACAGATGAACACCATATTGGCTTCCTTGAGTGTCTTTCCATAATCAGCTATCAATTCTACAAGGATATCACTACTGTCTGTCCAGAATGCTCCTGCCAAAAAATCTAGGTCTTTATAGAGAGAGAACACACCCTTGATATCTCCGTCTTCTCGTAGTAATCTGATATCACACCATTCTCTCAATTGGGTAAGGTCAGCGATTAGAATGATATTCTCAAGAGGTGATTCACTAATGATATCAAGAATTTCTTGGATGTCCTTATCTTGTGCTCTAGAGATCATGATGTTGCCTCTTTATCATTGGTAGTACAGGGCATTGCTATAGAATGTGCAAATTATATATCCTTTCAAATGTAGAGTTATACTGGAAATAACGTGGTGATGAGCATCACTTCAGTAATTGAAAACGGGCATACCTTTGGAGACTGGGAGGCTTATTATGAAACATATGGAGATGTTCAAACTGCAGATGAGAAAGGAATGGAGTTCAATGAATAGAAAGAGGTGTAGGGGATAATTTATGTCAACAAGATATAGTGGTGCTTGTGGTCTACTAATTATACTAAGCACGCTCATAATCACATCGATTGTATTCACATTCTTTCTACCAGGTAACACGATACTCGCATTCGGTGTCTTCATTATTCTTACCTTAGTTCTATTGCCAATTGTTTTTGGAGGCCGCCACAGATCATATAGAATCGTTGGAATGGGTGCCTATTCGTATACCTTTAGAGAAGTTGAATCACCTCAACCTGGATATCGCCCTGTGGATACATCATCAGTAACAAGAGTAGTTGTTGATCCATATGATGACTGCGAGTATATCATTTCAGGAAAGCCTGATGAAACCTATAGAACTGCCTGCAGGAATGATTGGCCCTTCAAAACAATAAGCAAGAATAGTGGTTGGATCATCCTAGATGAGAAAGGGAATGATATAACGAACAATGCCCTTTCAAACTATCAGGGGATTGCTACAATTCAATCCATTATTCCACTAGAAAAGTATGACTCTGCAAAAGATATACCTGACACGAAGGATGCAAAAGAAGAGTATTCGGACATCGACCGTGGAGTGAAATTCTACGACTGATATGAAACTCGTTTAGCCAAAAAGTCTTTTAGATTGATTGCGGATTAGGGGGTTTCTACTCCGATTCCCAGTCTGGGTACTACAGGTGGCGGTTTTGATGAGTGAGTACAGTAGGAATGAGAAACTCCTGGTGTTCATTGCATGTGCACTAGGTTGGGCTTTTGACGCAGTTGGACTAACTTTAATCAACTTCGTTGCGACTGACTTAATGGCTGAATTTGGACAATCCTTTGATGCAATTGGATTTGTGTTCTCAGCACAGTATGTAGCTACGGTTCCAGGAGCTATCCTTTTTGGCAATCTCGCTGATAAGTATGGTAGGAAGAATCTCCTTCTGTTCTCAGTTCTGTGGGATGCCATATTGACTTCTGCGACTGCCTTCGCACCAAACTTTGCAGTTCTTGCAGTCCTTCGAATCCTCTCAGGAATGGGTGTTTCTTGGGGTATTGCATATGCATTACTTGGAGAGGTATTCTCTCCCAAACGACGTGGATTATTTGGTGGACTCATGCATTCAATGTTTCTACTAGGTTACATAATCTCTGCAGTGGCGGCTCTTACTATCTCACCTGCGTTTGGATGGCGGCCAACATTCTTGGTTACTCTACTTGTAATCCCTCTAATCCTAATTCTGTATGTGAAATTACCAGAATCTCAACTCTGGCAGAAAGTAACGAAAGAAGAAGATGAGATGGGTGTTCCACTTAGAACTGGGATTGCTGAGGTCTTCAGAGAGGGATATGGAAAACTACTCGTCCTATCAGTTGTACTCTTTTGGTCTGCAGAGTTTGCCTATCATGCAATTGTGGATTGGGGTCCAACATTCTTAGAGATTGAGCTCTCATACTCATCTACAGAAGCAAGTACAATCATATTGCTGATTTCGCTTGTTGCCATGTTGATACTTCCTGCATTTGGATTGTTGAGTGATAAGGTTGGGCGTCGCGTCAGTTTCATTCTATCAGCAATAGTTGGTCTAATCGCTACCATCTTCCTAGGTATTTTCGCAATTATACTTCCGAACAACACTCTAGCAGTAGCTTCATTGTTTATCATACCTGCTGGATTTGGTAGTCATGCTTTGTTTGGAGTATGGGCCTCTGAGATGTTCCCAACGAAATCTAGAGCTGCGGCCACATCAGTCATCTTCAGTCTTGCCCGTGGCTTATCTTTCGGAGGGTGGTTTGTTGGTATACTTGCAGTAGCTGTTGGACTATCAATGGGGATGATGCTTGCGATAATTGGATTCGTACTGATGGTTTTCCTACCATTCACATTACCCGAAACTGCAGGTAGGGACTTCGAGAAACTCGATGCAGGTACAGAGGGTCTTTCGGTTGAAGGAGATGGGGTGACTCCTGAATGAGTGACCTCACGGGAGCTCAAGTAGTTGCAAGAGCTCTCATTGCAGAAGGCGTGAATACTGTATTTACTCTTGCAGATGGATCAATCCTAGCCATTCTTGACGAGCTTATTGATAAAGGCGTCAAAGTCGTGGCTGTCAGGCACGAACAGGCAGCTGGCAATGCTGCTGATGGATGGGGAAGAGTCACGAGGACTCCTGGGGTGTGCTTCGTGCCAATGGGTCCGGGTCTCGTGAACTTACTCCCATCTCTTGTTCAAGCATATCAAGCTGGTAGTCCTGTCGTAGCAATCACTTCTGCTGCTCCTTTAGGAATGGATGAGAGCGATGCTTTTGAGGACATAGATGCGGTAGAGTATGTCAAACCCTTCACGAAATGGGCTGCACGTGTACGATCACCAAATCAAGTCGCAAAGTTCGTACGTTTGGCAGTCACCCATGCAACATCTGGAAAAATGGGTCCTGTCCTTCTTGAAGTGCCTAAGGATGTACAAATCAGCACTTGCTCAACAAAGGAGTTTGCTCCCTCTACCTACCGTCCTACAGGTTCTTCTACAGGAGACACCGTTTCAATTCAGAAAGCTGTAGAGCTTCTCGCGAATGCTGAACGACCTGTAATTCTTGCTGGGAGTGGAGTCTACTGGGCTGATGCATCGAAAGAGCTTGTCGAACTCGCAGAGTTGATGTCTGCCCCAGTAGCTTGTGAATTTCTTGGATTGGGCTGTATCCCTCAAAGTCATGAGTTATCTATTGGGAACGCAATTACTAACCCGTTCTTGCGACAGGCGGACGTCATGATTACTGTTGGTGCCAGATTTGATAATTTCATAGGGTTTGGCACAGATCCATCTACCTATGCAGAAGATCTCAAAGTTGTTCACATAGACATTGATAGGACTGCGATTGGCAAAAACCGTCCTGTTGAGGTGGGAATTGTGGGTGATGCAAAAGCAGTGCTCTCTTCAATGATTGATGCAGCGAAAGCATCAAGTCTGAAGCGCACCGATACAACTTTTTCAACACAAGTAAGAGGGGGATATCAGATGATTGCGGAAGGCTTTGATGAGGAGGCTGATCCAGTTGAGGTACCTATTCGACCTCACCGCTTAATGCGTGAATTGAGAGAGTTTGCGAAATCTGATAGCCTCTTTGTGATTGATGGCGGTGACACCTCAGCTTGGGCTTTTCTCTATCTTCGAGCTGAGCTGCCTGGGCAATTGATAGGTGCACAGGGGCCTCTAGGTCATCTAGGAGCTGGGTTGCCAATAGGCATCGCAGCAAAGACTGCGTATCCTGAGAAGGATGTATATGTTGTATCTGGTGATGGAAGCTTCTTCTTCAATGGCATCGAGCTTGAAACTTGCGTTCGTCAGAATATTCCTGTGGTTGTCGTCGTTTGCAATGACCTTGCTTGGGGACTTGTCTATCATACAAGACGTATCAAAACTGGTTCTGAGGATCTGGCAAGAAGAGGTACTATAATCAATGAGCATGTGCAACTAGATCTATTTGCTAAGAGCTTAGGTGCATATGGAGAAACAGTTACGCAGACTGAAGAGATTAAACCTGCCTTACAACGAGCACTTGACTCAGGAAAACCTGCGGTTGTAGATGTAAGAGTGTCTCGAGAATATGAGAGCGTTCTCAGTCAGGTTTTAGCTGCAACTCCTGAAGGATAACTTACTCTGTGTTCTTCTTGATTAAATCGAGGAGTTTCTGAATCCTGTCAATTCGGAGCTCCTCCGGTGTTTTCCCAGAGTAGTCGTAGACTCCTTTTCCAGTCTTAGCACCTAGATCCCCAGCATTCACCTTCTCCTGCATCCAAGCAGGCGGACGGTATCTCTCATCTTCTAGAACGAATGCTAGATAGTTTGCAGCCATTGTTATGACATCGAGTCCTATATGATCAATATTGCCAAAGGGTCCAAACTTCAGGAAGATATACCCCATATGTTCTTTCCAAGCTCTATCAATATCCTCGAAGGATGCCACTTCTTCTTCAATCATCTTTGCTGCTTCCACTAGTAGTGCAGCTGCTAAACGATTCACAATAAATCCCGGTGCATCACTACAGACTACAGTCTTCTTCATGCACTGATTTTCTAGGAAACTCTTGGTTATTGTGACAACGCTTCCTGATGTGGATGGTCCTGGAATTATTTCCACGAGTGGTAGAACATGAGGAGGATTCATCCAATGCATACCTATGAATCGCTCAGGTTTGGATAGTGGTTCACCAATATCTGTGACCTGTATCACAGAAGTTGTTGTTGAGAGAATTGTCGAATCGCTGCATTGTGATTCAGCAGTTGAAAGGATTTTCTGTTTCAATTCAAGATCTTCAGGGACTGCTTCAATGATCAATTCGGAATCTGTTGGTATCTCATCCTCATTGGTCAGATATGTGATATTTCTCATAATTGAAGGAATCGAACTCAATTCCACCAAGCTGTACCCTGCAAGGAATTTTAGATTAGCCTCGATATGGGATTTTGCGGTATTAAGAATCTCCTTATTCATGTCCGTCAGGATCACCTCGCAACCTGCTTGAGCGAATACCTGTGCGATTCCATGGCCCATTGTGCCTGCTCCTATAACTCGAGTCTTTTTGATTTCGTTCAATCCTTTGCACCTCAATATGACGAGTACATGTCCTTGTTTTCTGACACCTCATCCACAAACTTCTTGGCCAATTTCTGAACCGAATCGAGTTCAAGTTTCCAACCGATTTCTTTGATCTCACGGTAAACAGTTTCTTGACCCTGTTGAACCAGCATTGTTGTAAGTAGAGTCCAAGTCTGGGCTACTGATTCAACTGTTTCATCCTCATGAAAGACTATGTCTGCATCTGGGACTAATTTTACAACTTCATCTCTGAAGTCACTAATTGCTACCGGAACTCCTCCTGACATGAAGATTCTCTGGCTCACAGAATCCGCATTCCAAAGCGAAACAATGAGATTTGCCACATCGTTCACATGTATGATTGGAAGGATAGTATAATCTGGAACAAGGATAACTCCTTGCTTCCCAAGAACGACCTCCTCTACGAATTTTGAGAAGGATACCGTTGCTCCTTCGCCTCTTCTTCCTGGACCAATCACTACAGCTAGTCTAACACAGCGAAAGTCTATTCCATGAGTATGATGATAGAATGTTCCCAGAACCTCTCCAGCCACTTTACTTGTACCATAGAAGCTCGCTGGTTCTCGATAGCTCTTTTCGTGAAACGGAAATGGAGTGTTTGGTCCAAAGACTGATAGGCTACTCACAAACACAATTTTGCTGACACCCTTGCTTCGACACGCTTCAAGCAAATTGAAAGTGCCTTCTATGTTCACAGTATATGCAGTTCGAAGTTCAGTAGCTGCAGCAACTGAGAGCATCGCTGCAGTATGAATTATTGAGCCAACTTCATACTTCTCAAACACCTTGATCAATGCTTCGTAATCTTCTACACTACCTTGGACAACTTCCACCTTATCTTCAATGTCTTTAATTCCATTGTAATTTGGATAAAGATCAAAGAGGATAACCCTTTGATTTCTTTCAACCAACTTTCTCGCCAGATGTGATCCAATGAATCCTGTTCCGCCAGTGATTAAGACTGAGTTACCAACCATGCGAACGACACCTTCAAACCAAATGCACAGGGTTCGATAAATACATTGCCAGACACCACTGCCGCGTAAAGCCAAAGAGTTATCCCCCTGAATGATACTCTCACGATTATGACAGAATTTGTTAGCACAGCTCTAAAACAAGGTCTAATTGCTTTTCATATCCATCCAGATCCTGAGAAGTCATTGAAAGACCTGACTCCTGAGATTGTTATGAAGAGAGTTGATGGTGGAACTCATTCTATCTGGGACTTACTCCATCATCTTTTGTTCTGGCAAGACATCACGATTGAAGCTCTAGAGGATAAAGAGGTTGATTGGGAAAGATCAAAAACAGAAAACTGGCCTGACCCTAATACAAACGTTGATGATATGCTATTGCAGGACTTCACTAATCGCTTCCTGAAAGGAATCGAGCGAATCTCTGAACTTGCCGAGTCTGTGGATTTAAGCTCAGGAATGCCCTCATGGCCAAAAGCAACGAAGATGTGGGCTATTCTCATGATCGCACAACACAATTCATATCATATTGGTCAAATTGTGACTCTTCGTCAGATACTATGTCATTGGCCGCCGACAGAATGAGCTTGGGCTTTGGTGACTCGAACCAAGACAGAGTTGAATCCTGGAGTATGTCCGAAAGCTGTATGTTTGTCATCAGTCAAATTGTTAATGTTTCCATCTGCAGCCCACCAACCATCTGATGACCACACTACTCTTGGGTCTATATCCTCTGAGATTTCAAGACGTACTCCCTCAATTCGACCTCGAACAGACTCGATGTTGATTCTATCTCCATCACTCAGACCGTATTTTTTCGCTGCGTCTGGATGCATCAACAGATACATACGTTTCTTCTCAACTTCCTCTCGAGATTTCATTCGTATTGGAGGATTGACTACATCAAAGGGGCACACATCTAATTCACACTCTCTGCATCCAATGCATTTCTTGGGATCCCATGAAGGGACGAGTAATCCTGTGATGTCATAGGGTACTGAGAGTGGCTCATCATCAATCTTCACTGCCAAGTTCTTGACCAAGTTTCCCAACTTCTGACGCTGAGCAGCGTACGAATCGGAACCATCTGTGACAGAATCCCGGATTTGCTTCACACTTGGTCGTGTTAGGGCGATTGCTTCATCAGGGCAATCTTCTACACATTTCTGACAACTTGTACATTTAGAGAAACTTTTGACCGATCCTCCTGTTTCCACGGTGGTGTATTGGGAGTGCAACCTTTCTCTCAATCTTCCTGTAATCATGATGAATGGATATTCTTTGAATGTTTCAGGATCTGACAAAGGACTTTCCGCAGGTTCCTCATGAAATGGAAGAGGATCATATCCCATCTGCTCCAATTGAGGTGAGTAGAGCTCAACTTTTCCTGAGGGAGTAAGAAAGTTCTTGTCTGCGAAGGGGATGGCAGGTGCAGATGTGCGTATACCCTCTGGCTTCTCCTTCAACCTATCTAGAGTGATATGTGAGCATTCTTCTGAACGTAGTACTCGCTCGATTGCCTCAATTTCATCCATTTGGAAATACTGCGCTAGTCCAACGCGATGAGCTATCTCAGTCCATATATCCAACTCACTCTTAGCTTCTCCGATCGGTTCGATGATCTTTGGAGCGTACTGGACAATCCTATGGAGCTCGCTGTGTACAATGTTATGATGTTCGAAGATGAGTGTCGCTGGGAGAACGATATCACAAAGCCTTGCTGTGTCAGTTAGCTCAAGATCAATACATACTTTGAATGGGATTTTTTCAAGAGCCTCAATTGCTTTGTTCGTGTTGGGCCATTGTGTCAAAGGACTTGCTGCTTGAATTACAAACACCTTGAGGGGTGATTCTTCATGGCTCAAAACATATTCAGGCACATAGGTTCCCGATGGAACGACTGGTTTCACATCATCATTCAAAAGATAGGGTAGAGTTATCGCTGCGCTATCAAATGGACTATGATCAGAAGAGAGGTATTGGAATCCACCTCCTGAAACCCCAAGGTATCCGCAGATAGCTAGAAGACTGTGCACAGCACGTGCAGTCCAAGTCCCATTTGTGTAATGGTTCATTCCTGCTGGAGCTGTTGTAATTAGAGAGGGTCCATGATTCGCGAATGTTTCAGCAATCTTCTCAATAGTATTGACATCAACCCAGGTTATCTCACTCACTTTCTTCTTTGCATACTCACTAACCCTCTCTGCGTACTCCTCAAATCCAAGAACATGATTTTCCACAAAATCATGATCATAAAGGTCTCTCTGAATTATCTCATTTGCTATTCCAAGTGCAAGAGCTGCATCTGTTCCAGGTCTGATGGTTGTGTAGATATTCGCCATTTTTGCATAGGGGGTTCTTCTAGGATCGATAACAATCAGCTTGGCTCCATTATCGATTGCCTCTTGAAAGACCCTCTTGGAATGAATGCTGGACTCGAACTTGTTGGTGCCCCAAATGACTATACATCGAGAATTTACCCAATCGTTCAACTCATGAGGTGGAAAGGGACCTACATTGAATCTAGCTCCTTCATATGCCCCCTCAAAGCAGATCTCTACTATTCCTGGAATCATCCTACATCCGAAAGCATTCGAGAATCTTGCAGCATATCGTGGAGCCATTCCATCATTACCTGACCCAGAATAGATACCAATCGATTGCGGTCCATACTCATCGTTCGCTTCTTTCATCTTCTCCCCAATCTCGTCTAGTGCCATATCCCATGTGATTCTTTGAAAGCTACCATTTGAGTGTCTTCTTATTGGAAATCGAAGTCTATCCTGATAGTATGTCCTCAACACATGGGCATATCCTTTCGGACAACATCTTCCAAGTGTATAGGGGTGATTTAGATCGCCCTCAACTCTTATGATTCTACCATTCTCAACATGCACTAAATATGCACATATATCCGGGCAATTTAGGGCACATGCTGAGTATAACTTCTCGACGGGCATATCGTAGCTGCTCCTTACTAATTCCGAGGGATAACTTTTCCTATCTCAGGTCACTTTTGTGGTCACTTGGTCTCAGAAAGACAATATCTAGTGACCACCCATTGCAACTATTAGAAATGTTATTAGAACACAGGATTACGTTTGATTAACCTGTTCTACGTGGCGATGAATGATGAGTGATTTATCAGTTATTTCAATTGTTGAATATGATGACAAAATGGCAAAGGACCTTGCAACCATGTATAATGGTTGGGAAAATCTCTGGCCCGGAGGTTATACGCAGGGTGTACCTTATGATGAGGACCGTGTCAAGAAGCAATTCGGTACAATGAGCTCAATCGCCATTTTAATTGCTATCGATGAAGAAACCAAGAAACCTGTAGGTTCTTGTACTCTTCATCCGCATGTCCGCGATTCAGATGCGGCTTATATAGGCACACTAGGAGTTTCACCTGATGCATTGAATAAAAAAGTGGGGAAACGATTACTCTTACGAGCTATAGAGATAGCTCGAAAAGATGGAAGAAAACGTGTTGATCTAAATACTTGGCCAGGAAATATGAGGGCTGTTCCTCTCTATAAGAAAGTGGGGTTGATGTGGAATCCATCTGGAGATGGCGTACAGATGGAGGATTATATTCCTGCTATTCTAGAACATCCTCTTGCAATACCCTTCTTTGACTCGTTACACGATGGATTCACATGGTATGACGTACACCAGAGAGAAATCATTCAAGCTCCTGATGATTTCATTGAGAACAACATGGAGATATTCCCTTACAGATTCAGTCAAGGTAAAAATCATCTCTCAGTTATCATCGACAAACATTCTCGTCACATTACTGCAGTTGAGCGAGTCATAGACAGTTCAAAGGTAAAAGTAAGTGCAAGAGTAGTGAACCATAAAGTCCTGTGTGGTGTTCCTTCAAAATACATCTTGGAAATTGAGAATGGAAGTGAGAAACCCATTGATTTCAAGGTGAAGCTGAAAGCATTCTCAGCTTTAACATTCAACGACAAGAACTCCACTACTATCAAAATTCTGCCTGGCGAAAGTATTACTTGGGATGTCGGATTCACTGTGGAGTCTCAAGCTCCAATCCATAGACGAAACATTCGCACTCCTACAATTGATGCAGAGGCGGAATTAGATGGAGTGAAATTCCCACTCAGTACTGGACTAATAATTAAACCTGCAGCAACAATGCTGAATAAAGCTGGTCATGTCAGGATCACTCCTGGTGGTATCGCATCAATTCCCATTGCAATCATGAGTGCTGCTGACTTCGATCTTAGCGGTTCTGTACATATCGAGAGTCCCACTGGCTCACTCCAAATTTCCCCAACTGAAATGGAAATAGACTTCTCTCCAGAAGGTCAATCTGGAGTGATCCTTGAACTACTGGCAAGTCCAACTCTTGAACCAAAAACGTATGATTTGTGGTTATATCTCAAGCTTTCAAGTAAAAGCGGTGTTTCCTTAACAACCAGAAAGTTCAGGATTCCTGTATACTGCATTCAAAATGGAAGTGTTGCTCTAGGTGAGGATGATCAACTGCTCCGCAAGACAATTATCTCAAGTGATTATTCTGCAACCTTTGATTATGAGGGTGCAATCTTTCGGGCTTCATATGCGAGCGCGGATCGCGAGGGCATATTTATGCTACGTTCACAAATCGGGCCTCCGTTTGGAATCGATTCCTTCAGATTCGCTCCTCGAGAAGTAGAAGTATCGAAAGAAAGCGATAACACCATTGTGTCTATGAAGGGAGTGCATCCAGAACGTCCTCTAGTCATTGAGGACCGAGTGGTGGTTGAGAAAGGAACTGGTATCATAACTCATCAAGTCTGGGCCACCAATACCGGAAAGGAACCTCATGCATTCCAGTTGCGAATCTATGGCGGCGGTCAAGGCATTGGCTTGAATATTGGTACAAAGTGTATCCCCCTAAAGGGCGGAGTTCTAGCTGATAGCGTTAACAATATGGTTCTCAATTATCCAGGAATTCCATCATCTCCCGATGCTTATGATGAAGGATGGCTTGCAATTGAAGGCAAGTACTCGACAATTGGAGAGATGTGGGATCTTTCTAAGGTTGAGGATATTAGATTGGGAGGGAATCAAGTCTCTCTTATGCAGTACCCGAGTACTAATCTTGAGCCTGGCGAACGAAGGAATTTGTCTGAAGTTTTACTTGTACTAAACGCAGCAAGTTGGTATGATGTTCAACGGCTATACCGTCTTCGAATTGGAAAGAGAGTAACAAGGCTTGATAGAGGCACTGATTTGACAACTAGGCAACTTTATGATTTTGCGATCCGTCCTGCTGTTATTCCATTTCTAAGTGAAGCTGCGGTTTCTTTGAAGGCACGAAAAGGTATTCTTGCACCGTTCCCGGTTAGTATTGATGTAGAAGTTCCTGCTTCTTGGAATCCGACACTTCACTCTCTATCATCGCCTGATTCTCAAGACAAGCAATCTGCCCACCTGGAAATGTATCCAATTGAAAATAATGAGGAGTTTCAAATCAAACTTAAACCAACGGATAAGGCTGAGGATGGTTTCAGAGTCTTTGAAGGGATGATTCACTTAAGGTCTACAACAGAGAAAGAATTTCCTTTCAATATAATTCAATTAGGATCCGCTGAGCTATCAGTTGATGTGGTTGAAATTGAAGAGGATGGGTGTAAAGGTTTCAAAGTAACAAATGGACTAATTGAATACAAAGTTTCTCACGAGTATGGCGGCTGCCTTTACTCGTTGAAGAACCGCAAGGGCACGGAGCTATTAATCTCATCTTATCCGGCTGCAAAAGCAAAGCCCGGCGGCTTTTTGAATAACTATTTTGGTGGGATTCAGCCTGTAATTTGGGATGACAGTCTCGATGAGCAATTCACACATGTGAATACGAACAAGGAGCACATGGATGGCAGGATTGTATCTATCGGCTCCTGGAAAGGAGTAGAAGTTTCTTGGATTGGAGCTAAGCAGCTCTCAACTAAAGGTGTTAAACTTCGAGTTCAATATCTAACAACTGGAGGTAGTCCAATTGTGCTCACTCGTTGGATCATTGAGAATATCACACGAGCTCCTCTTGGAACCATTCCAACATTCCTCGTTGATGTAGGCTTTAATGGTAAGGTACCTCAACAGCTATTTCGTGCATTAGAGAATGGTCGAATGACTGATTTCTTTGCTTCTCAGGTTCCATCAGTTTCTATTCCAAGCAATAATCTTCTTTGGATGAGAAATGAAGAACTCAATAATTCCCCTGAAGGGTTGGCATTTGTTCATGCTGGGAATGATTCTGGTAGTGTCTTTGGACTTGCGGTAAGCGGGATGATTATTGGGAGTTCAATGGGCTTTGGTTCCCATATTGATCCTGGCGAAAATAGAGTTGACTTATCCTGTTTCGTCGTCGATCCTGCGTCCGATCAAGAGCTAATCGCACTGCAGAAGAACCTCGAATATCTTCTTGAGGAATAGACTAGGAAATTAGATGACCAAGTGGCCTTTAGAAAACAGGTCTAGTTTGTCTTCTAATTTTCCTCTTTCATTTTAAAATAAATTCCAGTGGTAGAGTGTCGGTCAATATTCATGCCGATCGATTCTACCATCTTTTCCGATATTATTCTTGATTTTACTCAACCTTAGATGTGACTAGATGAATTTGAGTTGGTTGGGGATCTGCTGTCATTCTGCTAACAATAACTCCATTTCTATCTAATTCTGGCCATTCGCTTACTGGAACTGGCACCTTCACTATTTTCTTCTCACACATTTTTTTTCACCATTTGATCAGACAGATATTTGGAGAAAAATGTAGGATTGGTTTCTGTCTGATAGTTTGATTGTCACTTCCTGTCTAAAACATGACAGGATCGAACGTCATTCGTTCTGAACCTACTTTTTCCTTAAGTAAAGTAATGACGAAGCCTTATAAATATTCGGAAATATGGTATTTCTAATTTTCAAAAATGGAATTATGCATTTTCTTTTATCCCTAAAAAGGAATATGAGGGCTTTTTTATTCTTGGAAGGGAGTGGCGGTTCTCAGCTGCTCACCGATTCGTCATAGCCGAGGCTCAGAATAGACCAATGCCTCATCGATACCGCCACTAAGTTACTATCTACACACACTTATGAAACTGCTCACTAGTACAACCATATTCAAATGCACCTTTGTCGCATCTGAATAGAGAAGAGGTCAAACGGTTTGTGAGAGCCATGCTGAATAAGCCCCGCGATTTTGTTGGGAATATACTTGCAATGATGTTGTCTGAAAGGTTTGAGAATCCTGAGTATACTGAAAAGATCCAAAACTGGAAAATGACCGTGTGCCTTAGAACGAATTTCTATCCAATTATCCTAGACTTTAATCAGGGAGTCACAATCACTCGCGATCCAATCGATAATCCTACACTAGACATCTCCATGGATTTTGATACAATGATCGTGTTAATTCGAGGGAAGAGCTCTATGATGAAAGAGGTGCTACGAGGGAGAATCAAAATTAGAGGTCTTTTTCGACATCCCCTTGCCACCTTTCGGTTCTATCGACTAATGCAGTCAATAATTGGAGCGTGATCGGGTGGATCTAGAAACACGATTTCGCAAGATAGTAGGTGATCAATATGTATCATCAGGGAGTGGAGAACAGTATGTCTACTCTATGGATATGACAGAAAATGACCAGCACAGACCTCGCATGGTCGTTATGCCCCAAACTGTTGAAGAAATCAGAGAAATCATCAAAGTAGCGAATGAAACTCTAACTCCTCTGGTACCCTTTGTTTCAGGTCAGAATGTTGGCGGTTTGACTATCCCGCAAGTTGATGGTGCATGCATTGTTGATTTGAAGAGAATGGATAGTATCGTAGAACTTGATCGTGAAGCGATGTATGTTGTTGTTGAGCCTGGGGTTACATTTGGTCATCTTCGTAAGTATCTTGATCAACATGCTCCTGAATTGCGTTATACTTTCCCACTTGCTCCACCATACACTTCAGTCATGGCAAATGCGCTTCTTCAAGGTCTCTGTGATTTATCTACGGTTCATGGAGCGATGGCTGACTTCATCAACGGTCTAGAAGCATTTCTACCAACTGGTGCCCTCGTTCGAGTTGGTAGTGGAGCTATGGGTGACGGCAATTGGTTTGGACGATATCCTCTTCCTGATATGGTCGGACTCTTTTCAGGTTGGCAAGGTATGACCGGAATAGTCACCAAGATGGCTCTTCAACTTTGGCCACGGCCGTCGCATATCGATTATGCAGCATTATTCACTTTTGGTGAGAAAAATACCACTGACCTCTTGTATAACATGGCTAGAGCTGGTCTCGTGGATGATGCAGATTGCATGTCTCTTTCAATGGTAAAGATGTTACTAGGCATCGAATATCCTGTCGAAACCTATGACGGAGAGCCTGATTATGGTACGCTTCTAAGCATCTCGGGAAATTCACAGATTGAGATAGATGAGAAGCTTCGACAAATCTTGGAGATCGTAGATGTTGCCAAGGAGCAAGAACCTCGTCATTTACTCATCACTTGGGATGCCATCTCAAAGATGATGGGGAAACAAGCAAATGCTTGGGTTGATTTTCCATCTGACGCGTTCAAGATTCTTGCAGAATTCGATGGTCTCACCTGGGCAGGAACATATATCCATCCCAAGAATTGGAGTGCAGCATTGGAAGGGGGACGAAAGATTGTCGAGAAGCATGGATTCGAGCTCATGGCCTTCTTGAAACCAATGAATGGAATGCATTTTGGAGAATTCAAGTTCATTATTCGGTTTCCAAAAGATGATGCGACAATTTCACGGGTTCGACAATGCAATAGAGATCTCTTGACATTTGCTATTGACTTAGGTGCGATTCCCTACAAGACTCCTGCCTGGGCATATGATTTACTAGAGAAAAAGATGGATCCTGGATTCTTGGAACTGATGAAGAAAATCAAGGAAACATTAGATCCTAATAGAATATTCAATCCTGGACGGTGGGGTATGTGACTGCAATAACTGAGTGGAATCATCGATGCATTAGATGCGGGAATTGCAAGTATGTCTTCAAGGAATACGTGGACTCATGCCCCTCTGGTGCTCATTTCAAATTCGAGACATACTATGCTTCAGGACGAATCCGTCTTGCGCAAGGCATATTGACAGGTGATCTATCTTGGGATCCGGATTTGCTAGATCCTATCTTTGCCTGCACGACTTGTGGGAGTTGTGAAGAGCAGTGTCTTGCTCCTCATCATGAGCACATAGTTGATATCATTGAAGAGCTACGTATTGCAGCGGTGGAGAAACTCGGGGCACTTCCTGCTCATAAGAGATTCAGAGAGAATGTCGAGAAGTACCACAATCCGTATGGAAACGAACACCATGCCAGAGCCCTAAAAGAGATTCACGGTCTTCCGGATATAGCTGACTTAGTATACTTTATTGGATGCACGTCTAATTATCGCGAAACACAAATTCGGGATGCAACAATAGCTCTGCTGAAGAAATCAGGTATAGACTTCACGATAATCGACGAGTACTGTTGTACATCTCCTCTTCTTAGAACCGGTCAAGTTTCTGGTTCTGTAGAAGTTGCGCAACACAATATTGATGAGATCGATCGAGTGGGTGCATCAACGGTAGTTACATCATGCTCCGGATGTTTCAGGACTATAAAGAAGAACTACCCAAAAATGGGGCTCGATTATTCATTCAATGTGCTCCATATCACCCAATTTATTGAATCACTTCTAAATCAAGGCATTCTAACTCTCCAAATTCAAGAAGACGCTCACACTTATACTTGGCATGATCCTTGTCATCTTGGCCGCCATATGGACGTCTATGACCCTCCTCGAAAAGTCCTATCACTTGCAGGTGTATCTATGATTGAAATGGATTCTACTAGAGAGAATGCATGGTGTTGTGGAGCTGGAGGTGGATGCAAAGCTGCATACGGTGAATGGAGCCTAGAAACCGCATCAAAGAGGATTGCACATGCAAAAGATGTAGGTGCATCTATCATTGTTACAGGTTGCCCGTTTTGTGTTAGAAATCTGCGAGATGCTTCGGAGAATTCACAAGTGAATATATTGGACATCTCTGAGTTACTTAGCAAACTAACATGAATTCTATCTAGCTGCTGAATTCAGCACATACGCAATTCTTTCTATATCTGTGTGAAATCCCATTGACTCATACAATCTTAGAGCAGTAATATTCTCAGCATGCACTCGTAGGACAATCTTGCTCCAACCCAATTCTTTGAGTCTGTTAAGAGCCATCTGAACGAGTTTCTTCCCATATCCCTTTCCTCTGTATTCAGGTTTCACTGCTAGCGAGGCAATCGCTCCATTATCTATGAATATGACTACTATTCCAATCACCGATTCTCCTTCGATTACAAAGTAGGATGTATCTTCGTTATATATCGATTCCAAAACATCCGAAGACGCATTTCTAATATTCTGCATCATCACAGGTGTTAATGAATCACCAGTACCCTCATAGAACTTCATCTCTGTATCAAGAAATAGATCCATGTCCTGTAATCGCATTGGTTTGAGGACTAGATTATCTGGGATTTCATAGAACTCACTAACCTCCATTCCCATGTGATACGAATGGTCAATCATCTTAAACCCGAATTGCTCAAGTATGTTCTGCTCGTCATCCGAGAAGTGCTGCTTGGCAAGGATAAGGTATGCAAAGGTTTCTTGATTCATTATGTGACGAGAGATTTCTAGCAGTCCGTTAAGAGCATCAATATCAGGTTCAAAGACTACTATCTCGCCAAATGTCGCTCCAGCTTCGGCTAGAAAGTATGTAGGCTCTACTCTTACAACAACCATTCCAGCAGGATGATCACCATCTACAACAATGAAAAAAGGAATCTCATCTTCTTGCAGATTTCTAATTCTGTGAGAGATATGTTGTAAATGGACAAAGGCATCTGGATCATCATGCTTGTAGTATCTCATCTTGAGTCGCATTATCCAGAATTTTATCGGGCCTTTTTTCTCCTTCTATGTGTCTTCATTCTTCTTGACATCTATCGAGGTTTCACATAACCTCCCCACTCTACCATGTCTTTCGCAGTAGATTCCAAATCCCACTTCGGTTTGAAACCTAGCTGCTCCATTGCTTTCTGATTACTTACGATATACGTGGTTCCAAATAGCTTGACTAAGAAATCGTGGATAAGTGGAGCATTTCTTTTGTTGAATGCTCGATATAATCCACCTACAATCTTTCCCATCCCCAATGCAGCAGTATATGGAAAGTTCCTGTAGTTCTTTGAAACATTCAGTTCATCTGCTAAAGAATCTATGAACTCCTTGAATGTCACAGTGAATGAGGAAACATTGTAGGCTTGACCTTGTGACTTAGAAAAATTCTCAGCAGCAAGTACGATGCAACTACCAACGTCTTCACCGTGTACGAAGCTTTGCAGGTTCTCTCCTCCTCCAAATGTCACCATTGACTCTCTCTTCAGGAAATCAATAATCTGCGGCCCTGTGAATAGGTCTCCCTTCCCAACAACCGTGGGAGGTCGTACTCTGGTAGCCTTCACCCCATAGTTTTCAGTATATTCAATGATTAGCTTCTCTGCTTCAGTCTTTGATTTCTGATAGTTATTTATCGGAGCCCACTCATCATCTTCTATCATTGGCTGCGATTTATTGGGAAAACCATAGACCGCTGTTGAGGAAGTGTATATCAGTTGTGGGATGTCTTTCATTCTAACGACCTCTAAGATATTCCGTGTCCCTTCGACATTGACTGGATAGAAGTGCTTCTTACTGCCCCAATCTGCCATAATTGCAGCATTGTGAAACAACCATTCTATGTCCTCTGAAATTCCACGATTCAAGCTCTCAAAATCAGTGACATCTCCAAGTGTCTTAGAGTAGCTCAAACCATCAAGAAGATCCAGCTTGGATGATTCTCTTAGAAGAAGCATTACATCGTGACCCCGGTCACAGAGCTGTCGAACTATGTGTGACCCCACAAAACCATTTCCACCAGTAACAAAGCAATTTACCATTCCTATACCCATTGCATCGTAGAGCTTCTATCTATTCAGTATTTCGAGAGTGACAACACATAAGAATCTCCAATGAGGGATTTCGCATTGGGCTTAGGTTGAATCTAGAGAAACCAAAATCTGTGGTGATAGTTGAGTTTGGTTTTGGGTTGATATTCACAATCAAGGCTATTGGAGGAGAGGAAACACTGGCGTTATCAGACTGGACTCTGGATTTTATTAGAGAATATACATCCAATTAACTGCTAAAGCGTGTTTCTAGTCAGGTTGCTGTACAGGGAGTTGTACACACGTAAGTTTGCTCATTTGAGAATTATCGCATTATTTGGGCAAACTGTGACGCAGTCGCCGCATCTTGTACATAAATCCGTAAATGCCACATCCACTCTCCATTCGGATGGATCATTCGATTCATAGTCTGGAGAGTACATCATAAATAGTGCTGGAGGGCAAACTTGCAAGCATTTCTTACACTTTCTTGGATCACCGCACTTCGCATAATCGACTATGATGTCTGTCTTCATTCTACCATACCTCCTTCAGAAGGTCGAGCTCATTCCTATCCCCCATGTATATTGCATTCTGAGGGCAACTAATTTGACAAAGCCCACAGCCATAGCATTTCCATTGGTCTATGAATGGACGACTCATTGAATCTGAGAAAGACAGAGCACCAAATTGACACCGGGATGCACAGGTTTCACAACCATCGCATTTCGAGAAATCAACCTTTGCCACATATTCTCCTTTGTAAAGAGCATTCAAATTGTAGGCGGTTCGTATTTTTGTTGCAACGCATTCTGGTAGCTCACAGCTACAGAGGGCTGCGATGTATGGACTCGGACCCATCCAAACAGTATTCACCCTTCCCGCGTCCTGCATCTGAGTAGCGAATTCTTGTGCTTCGTCAACATGTAAAGGTTCAACTCCCCTATCTGGAACATATCTGGTCAATTTTGGTACAGATTCAGCTAGTGCACCAAATGCCATGCAACATGGGTCCTTTATTCCCCTGGTCATATGGCGACATGCGCAATTGACTCGGATGATCGGGTCAGCTATCTCGAGTATCTTCTTCGCATCCTCCAAAATAATTACTTGTCCTGGATGTCCTTCCGCTCGTCTTGGATTTCTTCCCCTGAGTGGTTTCTCTTTCCTGAACCAAGAGTTGATGTATCGATGCATGAGTTTACCAACAATTGGGATACTGAACTTGTAGCCTGGACCTCTGGTTGAGATTCCATAGATTTTCTGTAGGTACACTTTCTCGAATTGCTTCCAGAGCTCAAAGATATACTCCTCTGCTCCAACCTGCTCCGCAGTTTCTCTTAGATAGTTCTGGGAGTTCAAATACCACTTCTTACCGGCACCGTGTTTGTAGCACCACTCGCACATCTTATTCACCGATCGACAGATGTTGCTTTCATTGGTGAAACATACAAACCACCTATATTGTCTTGTGGATTTTTCCATTCAGAATCTATCCAACTAGAAATTAACTGATAATATCCTTCATGAGTAGTTCCGCGGGCCAAGGATATTTCTTTGTCAGATATACAACATAATCCCGTATACTCAAAACTCCTGGATATCGCCTTAGCTCATTGATGATTCCTGGAATTTTCACTAAAGAATCGGTAACAAATTGTGTTACAATAATTGGCTCCATAGCTGATGGCGCTACTGTCCATGCCTCAAGCTCAAATGTTTCGTATATCCATTGAATATACTCATTCACCTCAAAATCTCTTGAGTACTCTGTATATGTCAGGACTTGTGTATGACCCTCCCTGGCAAGGTTCCATCTCACTCCAAAATGAAAGGCACCTGATTCGATTAGAACATCAAGCTCCCTCCGAACTCTTCGAGCACTAAGTCCTGCTTTCTGCGCAATATCGGAAATACTCATTCTTGGGTCATTCATAATAGTCCGAATGATTCGTTTCTGCAAATTCGATATCTCAATTATATTGCCCTCGGTAGTTATTGCATTATGGAACTCGATGTTCGTAACGCAATCCATTCTGCGTATATTGCTCAATGCCTCAGAAAGAGCATGAGACGTTGAGTAGTGCCCAAATATACCATAACCTCCTTGATTACCATATGCAAGGTGACTTACATGAGCTACGATACCACTCTCTCCAAGTTGATCCATGAAGTCCAATGGTGCCTCTGTTCCTTTCGTTTCAACAATACCGAAGAAGAATGTGAGTCCTACCATCTCAATCGTAGGCATCAGAACGAATTTCACAATCGTACCTTTCTCAATCATCCCTTCAATACGTTTCTTCACTGCATTGGCTGTCATGCCAATCTGATCAGCAATACTTCTGTAACTCATACGACAATTAGTGTCTAGGAGAATCAGAATTTGCTTGTTGATCAGGTCCATATAGTAACCTCTCTCATGATTATTCCAATTTCGCTTTCTACATGCGATTTGGGGTATAGGCTGTATCTTCGTGTCATATATAATTACTTGATTTCCCTGAGATTCTGGGATGTTCAATTCTAAAACCTTGAGCTTGTTTCTCTAGTGCTGATGTCTATGTCCACCATCTAGAGGGGCTAATCTACCGAAGGCTCTCTGTACCAATTCTGGAAGCGCTGGATGGATATGTATGGCATTGAACATTGGGATGAATGTTCTGTCATCTGTATACATGAGATTAATTATTTCCTGAATCAACGTGGAAGCTTCAGGTCCGATAATGGTTGCTCCGAGAATCGTTCTGTCTTGCGCATCAGCAATGACTCTGAGGAATCCTGCAGGATATCCCATGGCGGCACCCTTTGCAGCACCATCATAGCCAATTTGACCAACCAGTAGTTCTCTCTTCGAATTCTTTGCTTCTTTCAGAGTCATTCCCACAGTTGCAATTTGGGGATATGAAAAGACTGCCCTAGGAATCGCATGATATGATATCGATTGAAAGTCCGGTTTCCCGCCATGGCGTTCTGCATTTAGTGAGCTAACGAAATTGTACCAAGTTATTGAGGACTCTTCGTTGGCGACATGTCTGAACTGATATCGTCCAATTGCATCACCAAATGCCCAGATATTCTTCTTGCTAGTCCTGAAGTAGTCATCGACAAGCACCCATCCTTGCTTGTCCACTTTCACTCCAGTTTTCTCAGGTTTGAAAAGGTCAGCATTCGATATTCTCCCTGCTGCCATCAGAAGGGTCTCTGCTTCAAACTCTCTCTCTTTGCCTGTGGACCGATCTTTCGCTAATACTTTCCTAACCGCTCCATCCTGACTTGCGCTTACAACCTCATGATTAGTAAGCACTGTCATTCGTTTCGAGAGTTCTTCTTTAAGCAGATCTGATACGTCTTCATCCTCATTCTTCACGAGGAAAGGATTCCTACCTAATATTGTAACATCCGTTCCTATCGCTGAGAAGAAATGTGCAAACTCAGTTGCTATGTACCCACCTCCCACGATGATCATAGATTTGGGTTGTTCATCAAGTGAAAGGACCGTCTTATTCGTCAAGTAATCAACATCATCAAGACCTTCAATATTGGGGATTAATGGCCTTGAACCAGCTGCTATTATAACATGATCACCCTTGAGTTCCTCTCCGTTGACTTCCAACGTATAATCCTTGGTGAATTCTCCAGTGCCTTTGTAAAAATCATAGTTCTCAACTTGAGCAATGGAATGTTCCATCTCCGCAGCTTCTCCCCAGGTTTCCCTCCTCATGCGTTCCATTAGAGGTTTGAAGTTTACCCCTTCAACAGATGCTCGAAGATCAACATTCTTTGCGTGCTCAATCTCCATAATCACATCTGCAACATATGTCAGGATCTTTGTTGGGATGCATCCTCGATTTAAGCAGGTGCCACCAAATCTTCCATTATCAACAATAGCTACCGATAATCCCTGTTGGTATGCATTTGCAGCAACATTAGCTCCTGCGCCTGAACCCAATACTAACATATCGTATCTCTTCATATTTGCAATCTAGTATTTATTATTGTTAAGCACTCCGGTATGTGAAGTGCTGAAACTTTCTATGAAATCTGAAAAGAGAACATCAATGTCAAAGCTAGTGGAGATATTTATTAGACTGAAAATACGAGAATAAAGTGACTAGTTGTTCACTAGGAGGGTACGTGTTGAAAAAGGGGTACGTAATCGCTATTCTATGTATTCTCGGAGTATTCATTACATCTCCGACCTTGTTAGTATCTGCAACTCCGTCGGGTGCCTATGTGGATAATTTGCTTTTTTCTGTGATTAACCAAGACGACCAACAGGTCTTGGCACTTCTTAATGATGATGTTGATATGATTGGGGATACAATTGATCCGAGTTTTCTTGATACACTTGCTGCTGCTGAGGACATCGATATTGCCAGTACTCTAAGAAATGGATATGGGTATATGACAATAAATACTGACAAGTATCCATTAAACATCACAAGCTTCCGAAGAGCCCTGGCATTTGCCTTGGACAAGGAAGGGATTTCTGATGATGTTTGGGATGGTCTATCATCTCCACAAGACAGCTGCGTACCACAGATAAATCCCTTCTCGGTTGAAGGTCTTCTTCCTTATACGTACTGGGAGAACAATGTTGCCCTTGGTAACGATCTCTTGGATGACGCAGGCTTCTTAGACATTGACGAAGACGGAATTAGAGAAGCGCCAGACGGAAGTGAGTTCGATATATTGATAGAAGTCGCTCAGTCTTCCAATATAGCAATTGAGGTTGGTCAATACGTTGCAGATGCATTGACATCACTAGGTGTCGATGCAGAATCAGTACCAACAGACTTCTACGAGTACTTGAACAGACTCTATTTCCATGGTGATTTTGATATCGTCTTCTTAGGAAAATCATTCTCTGATTTCGACGTTGACTGGCTAGCATATGAGTACTGGTCAGAGTACGCAGATGAGCCCTACTGGAACTTCCCCAACTTCCGCAATGCAACCTACGATAGCTGGAGGGATCAGCTTCTACATGCCGTTGCCTACGAGGATGTCTATGAAGCTGCAATAGAGATGCAGAAGATATGGGTCCATGCCTGTCCTGAGATCATATGCTATGAGAACGTCCTCTTGTCAGCCTATAGAACTGATAGGTTCGAAGGTCATGTGAATCAGGTTGGGCAAGGTGTCGCTAACTGGTGGACATATTTCAATGTTCATCAGGCAACTTCTGGAGGCACTTTCAGAACCGCATTACCTGTGGATGTAGACACATTCAATTTTATGGTCTCTGGCTCTGCATATGCTCAACAAGTCAACATGGAAATGTGGGATTCACTTATGCGGCTCGGTCCCAATGGCAATGATGTTCTTTGGTTAGCTGAATCATATATCGCTGAAACGCATGATGACAATCCCAGTGTTACTGATGGGCATACGAGATTCACATTTGATCTGGTTCAGAATGCAACTTGGAGCGATGGCTTACCGTTAACAGCTGAGGATGTAGCGTACACTCTAAACTACTATCGAGACAGTCCAGGGAATCCATATGGTGCAGATCTAACCGAGATGACTGCAGCATATAATCCCACAACCTATTCAGTAATTGTTGAGTTTAGTACAGAATCGTTTTGGCATTTGCATACTATTTGCTATAAGCCAATCATACCCAAACACGTCTTTCTATCAATCGGTCTTGCTGGATGGAATACATGGAATCCGAATCCTCCCTCAAGCCCAATGGTTACATCTGGACCGTACAATGTTTCCAGCTATTCTTCAGGCGACTTCATTGAGTTGTCTAGAAATCCGAACTATTTCAAAGGAATAGATATCTCAGTATATGAAACTCCTGTCATAGTTCCTGAGAATGATATTTCGTATCAAGTTGGATCGATTGACAACGAGATTTCATGGTTTGTCACTGATACCAATCCTGATACTTACTGCATATACAACGGATCAGATTTGGTAGCTTCCGATTCTTGGACCACAGGCGAGATTAGTATTGATATTGATGGACTTGATGTCGGTACCTACGTATTCACACTCTATGTGAACGACACAGATGGCAACTCTGCCACTGATGTTGTTACTGTTACTGTGGTAGATGACACGACCAATCCAATAACAGATTCACCTGAAGACCTGTTGCTTGTGTATACTCAAAGTAGTGGAAATATTACATGGAGCGTTTATGATGCATATCCCAGTTACTTCTGGATATACAAAGACGATGTGGTCGTCAAGAGCGGCCAATGGAATACATCTGTAATCTACATCACCTTTGACGATCTAGAAGTTGGGATCTACAACTATACACTTGTGTTGGAAGATGTGGGTGAGAATCAAGCTTCTGATACAGTATTCATCACAGTAACTGAGAGTGTTGCACCGCAATTTACTTACATACCTGATGACACATCATTTTCTGAAGGGGACTTTGAAATATCTCTGATGTGGAATTTCACAGATGAGAACCCTGCTGATTATGTTCTTTATGAAAATGGTACAACGATAGACTACGGGCCTTGGACAAGTCCATGTTCATATGTCTATAACATTTCAGCACCTTCATACGGAGTATATAACTACACAATGTTCGTGAGTGATACAAC
>JAEORN010000015.1 GCA_016840825.1 Candidatus Thorarchaeota archaeon
ATTCAAAAATATGGATGTTTCACGAAGAAACCGGAATCTGGGAGCAGGATGGCGAGAAATTTATCCAGAGCATGCTTGTCAACCTACAGGACCAGAAGTTCACGACTCGATTAATCACAGAGGTCAGAAATTACATTTGTTACAAATCATATGCAGATAATGTGGTTCTGGGTGGATATCTGGATAAGATGGTTGTGAAGAATGGTACACTCAACATCCACACCGGAGAGTTCGTAGAGAGTTTCAGCCCAGATGAATATCACATCAGTGGCTTGCCAGTGACTTATGATCCAGATGCAGAATGCCCAAATTTTTTGATGTTCCTTAATCAGGTTGTTGCAAACGATGATGACAGAATGGCAATTGAGGAATTCTTTGGGTACTGCATGTACAAGACCAATATGTATGAGATTGTTCTACTACTCAATGGATTGGGTGCAAATGGTAAGACTATCCTCTTGGATGTGTTGAAACGGTTTCTTGGAGAGAAAAATATCACAAGTGTAAGTCCTCAACACATCGAGAGATCAATCTTTGCATCTTCACGACTTCAGGGTAAGTTGGCAAATATTTGTGCAGATATTCCCTCGCAGGCTCTTAAATACACTGGACAGTTGAAAATGCTCACGAGCACGGATACCATAAACGCAGAGAGAAAGCACCAAGATGGCTTTGATTATGTCAATTATGCCAAAGTTGTGTACAGTTGCAATACAGTTCCTATGTCGTATGACGACACAGACGCCTTCTTCAGGAGATGGAGAATCATAGACTTCCCCTTTCAATTCACGCCAGATAAAGAGAACTACATTCCCAAAGATGACCTCATGGAACAGATCTCAAATGACGCAGAATTATCTGGCATTCTAAATCTTGCTCTTGAAGGACTTGCCAGACTAAGAACTAATCATCAACTCACTGGCACAACGACAATCAAAGAAAGAAGAGACGACTATCTCATTAGGTCAGATCCAGCACACTATTTCTTCTCCAAGTTTCTGCCTATTGATACTAACGCAGAACCGATAGAGAAGACTGTGCTCTATGATGTATTTGTGGAATGGTGTCGTGCTCTAAATAAAGTGCCAATCTCCGAATCTTGGTTCGCAAAGAGGTTGAAGATATTTGTACCCTATGCATACGACCAGAAGATATCCATTGAAGGTCCAAATGGCAAGAGTGTAAGAAAGAATGTTTGGGTTGGTTTCGTTGTCGATTATGAGAGTATCAATGAGGATATCGAGAGAAACTGTCAAGGGTGTCAAGGCATTTCCTTACTGCGGGAAACTATTTCAAATAATCAAATAATAAGTGGAGAATACCCTGACAACGTTGACAGCCCTGACAAGTTATTGCTGAATGATTGTGCTCCCCTCAGTGAGGATGTGATTCTAGGTGTTATTGAAGAATGGAAGAGTGGTGTGACCTGGGATCATCTGAGAACAGAAGTAGTGAAACTCGGATACAGCGAGATTGAGTTTGAGGTACTTTTCAAAAAGATGAATGGTCACCCAAATATCGAAGTCAAAGATGGGACACCAATCTACTACAAGTACAGGAGTGTGGATTGAGATGCAGAGTGAGAGTCAACAATCAATCCAATCCACAAGAGAAAGTTTCAGAGTCCGTCTGACAAGGCTGGAACAGGCAGTCTATGACCTGTTTGACAGAGATCTGGTGCTACTTGGTCAGGTCTGGCACATTGACAACATCCAGGAAGAGATTCGTTGGTTAATCGGTTCAGGACACGAAAACGAAGTTAAGATTGCATTACGCAGGTTGCTTGAGATCGGTAGAATCTACGAGTCAAGTCCTAAGAACTTCAGGAGAGTGACTGAATAATGAGTTGCATAGTCGGCAATTGTCCTTATTGCGGAACTAGAGGTTGCTTCGAGTTTGTCAGAGATGATGGCGACCATGAGATCCAAGCATGTTGCAGTTGTGGACAGGAGATAAAGGTTCCAAAGAGGGTGAAATCATGAAATCTTCGCTCATGTTTTCCTCTGCAACTATACCTGGACTGCTATCAAATGGTGACGAAAAATCGAACGGCTTTGTGCTTAGTTATATTCTATTGACACTCATGGAAGGTGATGATGTA
>JAEORN010000016.1 GCA_016840825.1 Candidatus Thorarchaeota archaeon
GGTCGTTTGGCGATGAGCCAAACACGAATTGGGCGAATGAATCCACAGGCTGAAGCTGAATCAATAGGAACTGAATTCGTCTACATCAAAATAACCCCTGAACCAACTGTATTCTGTTTTGGAGTTGGTTATGGTCTAATGGAACTAAGGGGTCATATTGAAAGCGCAATGTACAAAGTGACCATTCCCGAAAACAGAAGATAGACATTCATCCCAAGTATCGCTTCAGCACTCGCGATGCTCTGAGTGTAATCCACTTTGATGGTTTATTCTTCTCATCTATCTTACATATCATCTTTCCATTGTACGTGTTCTTGAGATTCCATTTACTATCTATCTGGCTATGAATAACAAGATCAATAGAATCTTGCATTCTCTTATCCTTGACACCAAGTTCTGTCAAGATATCAAGGACTTCAAGAACGTCTGATTGATAGAAGAGAGGAAAACCAAACCTTTTCCATCCTGCTTTTTCCTTCCTACTCCCATCTGGATTCCGAAGATATCTGAAAATCCCATTTTGAAGTACAATCTCGACCTCTTGCTTGATAATTCGATTGAGATCTCTTGACCTCTGAGCTTTTGGAATCCTGGATAAGGCTCTGAGCATCTTTACACCCCCCATGTAGCAGTTCTCCGGATATACTGTGTTCTTATCTATGGGAAATGCTCGACACTTCCACCCTCCGACATCATCAGAGTGATAGTCAACCTGAAAATCAATGAGCTTCTCAGTTCTCTCATCGTTTAGATATCCAAAATGAATGAGATAATACAGAATGTTCCCATCTAGGCAGCATGCATCTTTTACAATACTCGCTTTGCCTTTCTCTGTCTTTGGTAAGTCTATCAGAAAATGACCTGAGTTGCGTTGAAACATGAACAGATGTTCAATAGATTTCTCTATCTTTGGTGTTTTCTTTGCACCAAGTTCTGCAAGAAGAAGAAGCGTATGGGTTGTCGCCATGTATTTCGGTTCGTACATGTTATCATAGCTGCCCCAATTGCCCTCAGTCTTCTGAGCTTTGAGAATCGCCTTCACACAGGGTGTGACCATCACAACATCCTGTGTTTCCCGTACGTCTTGATCATTCATCGGTCTGTCTTCTAGTTGCTGAAGAGCCCAGAATCGAATGCTGGGGTTCTCTGGTCCAAGCAACCAATCGATGGTCTTCTGACCGACAATCTCCTTCCAACGCATAATTTGTACCTTGCTGAATTGTGTAATAAAAACTAGCTATCGCACATCTTCATATTTCACTCAACCCAAAAGGATTAATTCTCCAAGCTCGTTCTCGACCTATCACTCTAGGAGCGGTCTGAAAACTGCAGGATATATTCTATAGCTTCGTTGAGTATCTTGGGTCTTTACTTACCCCTTGGGGCCTAGGAGAATATGCTGGTTTCATAGCACTTATACCCTTCATCATGTTTCTGTATTTGGTTTACCTGATAGTGATCCGCTCAATCAGAGTATCCTTCAAGAAGGTTGGAATGCCCCGAGAGGCAACTGGAGGTACAATCTTTGGAGTACGACTGTTCTTCTTCTCAGTCGCTCTTCTGATTCTTCTCTCTGCAATTGGCGAGTCCATCTCACAGTATGTGGTTGCTGGAGGAGCCCTCATTGGTACAGCTATAGGTCTTGCTTTCTCTCGGGCTCTCTCTAACATTGTCAGTGGGCTCTATATCTTGGTAGCACGACCCTTCCGTGTCGGTGATTATATCCGTCTGGGCGATACTGAAGGAATAGTTCTTGAAATCACTCTCAACTATACACGAGTTCTGCGAACAGACCATACCAGACAGTTTGTACCAAACTCCACAACAATCGACTCAAGACTAACGAATTTTCGGATTAGAATAGATGACTACTTTGACGAACGTGGCATGAGCTACCATAGAGAAATCTTTGACCCTGATGATGATGAGGACTCAAGGTTTCAGAATGCTGTAGAGAAGTTGAAGTTCTTCACTAGGGGCGATGAGGTATATCGGTATACTTTCGATATCGAGGTAGAACGGACATGTTCTCAACCAAAATTACAGGAGTTCTTTAATGCGCTCTGTATAAAATGGAGTGAGTCTTTTATTCTACCTCCGGAGTATTTCTTCTGGTCAAGTAGTGCTACTACTATGACCTACCGGTTTGCATTCATTGTTACGGATCCAAAGGATATATTCGTTGAGGGGCAGAATTTTCGAACTGAAGCAGCTGGATTCCCGGAAATATAAAATCAGTGTGCGTAGCTAATGTTCTCACAGGCTGGTACTTTGATCTAAATATGGACTAGTCATCATTCCTTCCATGGTATGATGTCTTTCCCTCGACCATCGAGAATCTTTTGAACGAAATACGGATCAGCCAATAGACCTCTCCCAATGCCCAACATATCGCACATGTCATCTTCCATGACTTTCTTCACAAGTTTTTCGTCACGAACCTCTCCAACACCAATAACTGGCACATTCACATGAGGTCTAATTTTTCCAGCAATAGGAATACATGAATCAAAAGGATAGTCTTTGAGAAAATCAGGTTGCGTGTCCTTATCAAAAACATGAGGGATTCCTGGATTGAAAGTCGCATCGACTACGCATGAAACATGTAGTACATCAATACCAGCTCTATCCATAATCTTGGCAATCTCAATTCCTTCATCCATTGAGATACCATCAAACACATTCTCGAACCCATTCATTCGGAAGATTATTGGATAATCACCTAGCTCTTCTCGTATCCTCTTGATGACTTCTACTGAGAGTCTTGCTTTATTCTCAGTCGATCCACCATACTCATCATCTCGGCGATTAGTGTATGATGAGAGGAATGCACTGAGGAGATAGTAATGGGCACCATGAACTTCTACCCCATCAAAGCCTGCCTCTTGACATCTTCGGGCGGCATCCACGAACCACTGCTTGACATCTTCGATATCATCGATTGTCAGGGGCTCTGGAATTTTGCCCTTCATGACAGGTATAGTTGATGGTCCTGAAAATTTCGTCTTACCGTGACCCTTTGGTCCTGAATGGTTGATTTGAATGAATGCACGTGCGCCATGCCTTTTGATTCCATCTGCAAGTTTCCTGAGTCCGGGAATCATTTTGTCATTATGGACTCCGATGTTCTTCGACATTATTCGGTGTTCCCATGTTATAGCTGCCGCCTCGACAATGATGAGTCCGACCTGCCCCTTGCTACATTCTTCATAATGCTGAACAACCGCGTCTGTGACATAGCCTTCCTCAGTAGCGAGGTTCCGCACCATAGGGGGCATCACAAATCGGTTCTTCACTCTAAGATTTGCAAATTCAATTGGTTCTGAAAAGTCAACCACTGCAATATCACCTTCGAACTAGAAGTCTGCTCCTGTCTTCCCTGAGCCCCAAGAATCCATTGCAGCTTTCAGTTCTTCATGCCCTTCCTCTTTGGCATATTTGCTGACCGAGATACCCTGCATCTTCGCGTCAAATGCCTGTCTGAATGCAATGGCTCCTGCACGTGGGCCCATGGGATGAGCATGAATTCCTGCTCCCGTTCCAACCACAATATCTAAACCTAGATCCTCCACGACTTCCTCAACGTGTCCTGGGCTGATTCCTCCGCTAGGCATTGGTGCGGTCTGTTCGATATTATGCAACGGCATGACCATATCGTGTGCGACATTAAGAAAACGCTCCCTGAGAACCGGAGCTTTTCCATAAGGTGCGGGAAATACAGTGATATCGGAACCGCAGATTCTCGGTAGTTTTCCAGTCACAATGTTGGAAGATATTCCTACTATCGGTGAATAAGACAACGCTCCTGTGACGTCCATGTGTGCTAGTAGTGGCACTTTTGGAGCCAGATTTTCACTGACATGACGGAATGCTGAATAACCAACAGCAAGGAAGTTGATCATAAGTCCATTTGCTCCCAGTTCTATGGCTCGCTCTGCGTTCTCGAACATCCTTGGTAGACGATCAGTGATATTGACTGTATAGATAGTCTTCTCGCCTTTCTCTGAGTCTGCACGATCAAGTGCTTCCATGAACCTGGGAATTCTATCTTCAAGTTTATTGAAATCAGGATTTGCTAGTAGCTCATCATCCTTGATGATGTCTGCCCCTCCAGCAGCCGCTTCATAGGCTAGATCTGCTCCCATTTGGCAAGAAGTATAGACGCATGGTTTGACCATATTATTCAGGATAGGTCTCTTCTTTATTTTCAGAAGCTTCCTGAGCCCCTTGATACCAAATTTCGGCCCCTTGAATCCCTTGAGCCAGCTCTTTGAGAACTTCATGTCAAGACATTTGATTCTCCCATAGAGTGAGATATTACCGATAACTGTACTAAGTAGCATCGGAATCTGTTGTCCAAAATTCTCCCAAGGATAGGCAACTTGCATGATGTACTGCCTTCTCTCTAACTCCTTTGGAACACTATACTCATGTTGAGGTACTTCATAGACTCCTATAACTTTAGCAACGTGTCTTCTTCGAACTTCTGGTGTTTCTCCTGGAACTAGAGTCCAGGTGCCAGTACTCTGTTCAATAGCTGCAGCATGTGCCATCTCCCGCGCATCCATGAATGGTGGGAGTCCAACATAGTAGGTACAGACGACATACTTGTCCTCATCAATCGCATCAGGTAATGCATCAGGAAGTGCATCGAGTGGAAGCTTTTCCATAACAATCAACCACAATACTCAGTGCATACCCGTCTTATGTTCTTTTGGAGAGATAACTCATCTCTTACTTCTCCATTGCACTACTGCTATTATGGCAACAACCATAATGCCGGTTAATAGCAGATATTCTATTGGAGCCATTACAAACGGGAGCGCTTCTGGATACACATTCGTAACTGTAGCAACTATATCCCTAACAGTTCCGTCATAAGGATAGTACTCATCAGTATCTGAAGTGAAGACCACCACAATATCATGTTCTTCAATCACATAGATGAACTGGCCATCGTACCCTCTTGCTGAATACCAGCCATCATCATCGTCAATCCACCATTGGTATCCATAGCTGACTTGAGAATAAGGTGTTGCAGGTCCATGACTTGAACTGTGTACCCACTCTGATGATACTATTTGTTGGTTATACCACGTTCCATTGTTCAAGTATAGTAGTCCTAATTTTGCCATTGATTGTGGAGTAATAGCAAGATTTGAACCGCCAAAATTGATTCCCAATGGGTCAGTTGTCCAAAACCTCTCCCCGATTCCTATCCGACTAAAGAGATACTGATCTGCAAAATCATGTGGAGTCCTCCCTGTTGTCGCATTAATTATGGTCGCTAGCAGATGCGAGTTGCCACTGTTATAGTAAAAAGTCGTACCTGGTTCATGTGCCATTGGTCGGTCGAGGACATATTGGGCCCAGTCATCTGAATTTATCATTGCAAAGAAATCATTGTACTCATCATAATTATCTTCATCCCATTGGAACCCCGACCGCATCATTAACACATCTTCAAGTGTAATCGCCTCCTTCCAAGCATCTAGGTTGGCAACAGTTCTGTTTGGAAAGAAGTCAAGGAGAAGCTGGCTAGTGTTGTGGATGAAACCCATATCGATAGCGATTCCAATTAGACATGAAACAAAACTTTTGGTCACAGAATAAAGAATGTGCGTGTCGTTAACGTCATAGAGTTGAGGTGTGAAGTATTCTTCAGCCACGAGATATCCATGACGGACTACAAGGAGGCTTCGAATTCCTACTCCTGAATCTCTGACATTGTCATAGACCTCTTCAAGAGCTGTAGAATTCATCCCTTGAGTTCCAGGAGATATTGTAGCCCACTCCAATGTCGGCCAAATTGCAACTGTTCTATCGCTTTGAGCTTCTATTGGAACTATGAGAACGAGAGTGGAAACTACAAGGATTGTTATGACAGATAATACGGAAACCCCTCTCGTGTTCATAGTGTAATCTTTCGTCCCGCTATTAGTTAAATCTGATACTCCACGCAACGCTTAGTCTTTACCAGAGAGCTTGGTTTATCAGTGTGTACAGCAATGAGGTTCGTGTTTGACAATTGAAAGGGTGAGTAGAATTTTGATTCCAATATCTGAAGTGGCGAGGAAAGCTGGAATTGATGAAAAATATCTAGAGCATTACGGGAATTATATGGCTAAAATCGATCTGAAAATCAGAACGCATCTTGGAAAACGTAAAGGAAAACTCATTCTCGTTACAGCTACGAATCCCACACCTGCAGGTGAGGGCAAGACAACTAACTCGATAGGTCTGTCAATGGCTCTAAATGCTTTGGGACACAATGCAGTGGTCACATTGAGACAACCTTCACTAGGTCCTGTTTTTGGCATAAAAGGCGGAGCTGCAGGAGGAGGCAAGTCAACTGTTGAACCATTTGAACAGGTCAACCTTATGTTTACTGGGGACTTTCCTGCTGTTTCTGCTGCTGGAAATCTTCTCTCGGCAATGATTGACAATTACATCCATCATGATCATCAGCCAGAAATTGATGTCCGGCGAACTTACTGGCCTCGCAATCTGGATATGAACGATCGTGCGTTGAGGAAGGTCATTATCGGATTAGGTGGCCGATTTGATGGATTTCCCCGAGAGGACACTTTTGTAATAACCTCTGCCTCAGAGGTAATGGCTATTCTTGGACTCTCGAAAGACTATATTGACCTGAAAGAAAGACTAGGCAATATTCTCATTGCACGTTCTGAACAGCTGAAAGAGATGTTTGCAAAGGATGTCAAAGCTGAGGGAGCTATGGCTGTAATTTTGAGAGACGCTCTCAAACCAAATCTTGTACAAACACAAGAGGGGACCCCTGCGATAATCCACACAGGACCATTCGCAAACATAGCTCACGGTACAAGTTCGATTATTGGAACTGACATTGCTCTACGTCTGTTTGACTATGTTGTTATCGAGGCTGGGTTTGGTGCTGACCTGGGTGCAGAGAAGTTTTTCAATATAGTCACTAGAGCCGGTGACTTCAATGTAGATGCATGCGTCGTGATTACTACTATCCGTGCCCTCAAATATCATGGATCTGATAATCTGGAAGAGGGCTTTCCCAACTTGGAGAAACATATGGAGAACATCAATA
>JAEORN010000097.1 GCA_016840825.1 Candidatus Thorarchaeota archaeon
GCAAACCGACGTCTTGATGTACTCACGTGTATCACCTGCAATTGTATTGCTGAGTCACAATAGTAGATACCTTCCTACGGAAATATGAACCTACAGGTTTGGTCTGAATGGTTCCAAGAGAAATAAATACGAAAAAGGATTGGAGGAGAGGACCTATTGACTCCTCTCCTCAGTATCTGTTCTTAGGGTATTGGTCCTGTTTACGATATGAGTAGATACCAATTATTAGAAGCACGGGCATAATGATATTGGCATTGAAATAATGCCTATCATGATTTTTTTCGAACGAAGAAGAGGATTGCCAGAACAGCTACTACTCCGACTACTATACTGCCTTCGACGAGGCCGAATGTAAACCCAGCCTGTGGAATATCTATCAGACCCTGTAGGTCTAACTTCATGACAAAAATGTCATAATCGCCACCGAATGTCTCTTGGTAGGCTTCGTGGACTGGGAAATCATCAGATCCAGTGTGACCTAGTATAATGAAGCTGCCATCCGAATGCCAAGCTACTCCGATACCAATATCATTATGGTCTCCTCCAAACATCATGGAGAAGAGGAGTGAACCATCCTCATTGAATACTGCCAATGATACATTGTTATAATATGACTCAGTAGTATGGATTGGAATAGTTGTCGGAAAGTCAGCTGAGTCGGTTTGCCCTACTACAATGATACGGTCATGTGAATCTGTTGTAATAGCATTGCCATAGTCAGATGCCACACCGCCGAGATAGGTACTGAAGACGACACTTCGTCCGTCTGGAGTTATCTTGGTGATGAATGTGTCCACTTCCCCAGTCCATTCATTTTGGTAAGCATTCACTATTGGAAAATTGTGTGACGCTGTAAAGCCGGTGATTACGATATTGTCTTCACTATCTACCGCAAGGTCACATCCCCACTCCGCAAGGGCCCCTCCCACATAAGTAAGATACACAAGAGTGCCATTTGTCTTGAATTTGGCGATGAAGGCATCTGATGACCCTCCAGCATGTTCTTCCTGATAGACTCCCTCCGTTGCTAGTCCTCCAGCTTCAGCCATTCCAGCTAGTAAAACATCGCCCTGCGAATCGAAGGCAACACGTCGTCCATGATCAATTCCTGCAGTGCCCAGATACGTAGAAAACAGCAGAGATTGTCCATCTGCTTCAAATAATGAGAGGAATACATCAAGCAAACCGGAATTATTATCCTGATGAGGATTTAGTAATGGAAAATCAGTGGATTCAGTGGTGCCGGAGATGGCTATGTGGTCGTTCGAATCAACATTCATCGTATAGCACCAGTCGCTTGCCGTTCCACCAAAGAATGTAGAGAACAGAAGAGACTGACCATCTTCTGAAAACTTGGTGATGAAACAATCAGCATCCCCTTCATTTCCGCCTGTGAAATTCGATTGAAAGGGATTCATCAAGGGGAAGTCTGAAGAACCTGTGATGCCTGCCACAACGATGTTATCATTCGAATCAACTGCCACGTCCGTAATTAATTCTTGAGCTGAGCCGCCCAGGTATGTTGAAAACAATAGTGAGCCATTGGAACTATATTTCGAAATGATGCCGTCACTAAATCCATTAATGTGGTCTTGATAGGCATTCTTCAATGGAAAATCTGCAGAGGCTGTCCGACCGACCACGATAATATTACCCTTTGAATCGACAACCGGGCTCCCAAAGGTATACGATGTTTCCTCCATACGCTCGTCACCGGTGCCACCCAAGAACGTTGAGAATTCAATCAGATCACCTGGATCCACCTCAGCAGTGGCGACAGCATGCGAGATTGCACCCAGAAAGAGAAGCACAAGAAATCCTACGAGTACAGTCTTCCGACTGAAAATCCCTAGATTCGACATTCCATAATCACCTCAATTGAGTATGTTTATATTTTCTAAATTTCATAAATTAGAAAATATACCTTGCTGTTAAAGCAAGAGCTTGATTGATAAATCGGAATATACGAAGAAAGGATGGAACCAATGAGTGAAGTTCGATTACTATCCAAGCAATCAAAGGAGATTGAGCGAGAGATAGTCACGTTCTATAAGACCGTTGGAAAAATGGTCAATCTGAATCCAAGAGCAACAGCGATTTTTGCTTATCTCAAAATCTATGATGCCTTGAGTCAAGAACAACTTCAAAATTTGACAGGATTCTCTCTAGGTTCCATTTCAGCAATATTGCAGTCATTTCTTCAAGCAGAGATCATAAGTCGTACGATGATTCCAAAGACTCACAAGAACCTCTACAGGATAAAACCAGAAAGAGTGAAGTTTGACTACAATCCGCCCATTCAAATCATTGAAGGTCTTGAGAGGCTTGATTCATACATAGTGGAAAAGCAGACAGAACTTCAAGAACTGCAGAGCAAGTATCCAATTGAAGCAAAATTCTTGCACGTGCGACTCAACAGTCTTCGGAATTACATCGAGGCTCAGAGAAGGCAAATCAATCGAAAGGAGAAATATCCTTTCTTTCAGGAAGATGTTTCAGGCATACTTCCTCTGAACGAGATGATAGTCTATCCATTTGACACACAAAGATTAGAAGAAGACCTCGTGAGTCTTTTGACGCATTTCAAGAATAATCCCGTAAGGAGTCGAATACTGAGCATCTTCTACACGCATCGAAGTGTCGATCAACAGACTCTGATGGATATTTCTGGTTTCTCACGCAGTACGGTCTCTCGTGTTTTACATCAAGAGCTGAAGAGGGATTATATCAGTGTTTTACCAAGAGAGTACCGGAGGCCAAGAGTCTATTATTTGAAATCGATTTCACAAAGCATACTCTCTCTCGTTTTGAAAGCTGATAGTTTCATCTTCTCACGTATCCCAAGATTTCAAGAAATTCTAACCACACTTCAATCCGAGAAGCCATTAGTCAGAGATGAAGATGATACTTCTTTTCTCGTGGGAAAGATTAAGGAAATCATTGGTCAGATTGAGGATTTTATGAACAATACAAGATTCTTGAGAAAAGCATACCAGGACCTCTCAAAGTTCTTAGAGAAAGATACAATGTGACGAGAGATTCTTCGGGGAGATGCTACCGAGATGTGGATTCAAAGACGGGAATCATCTCTGGCAAGTGAGTGAAACCGCTATGACAATTCAACGAAGAATAGAAGAAAATTCCAATAACCGTATATGTCTTCACATCAATCATAGGCTACGGTGTGGGAGATTTTGTCAGAGATACGGAAGGTACTTCTGAATCGAAAGATTATCGCTCTTATTCTTGCCATCGCGATTGTCATACCTGCTGCAATTCTTGCTCATGCAGAGTTGAGTTACGGAAGCTATAGGTCAGAACCAGCTTACGCTGTCAGAGTCGAATCGCTGCAAGACATCTGGTATCCTAGCGAGGGAACCTGGCAACCAAATCCAATATTCATCAATGGAAGCGCGAGTAGTTACTACAGTCGACCGTATCTGATGTATCCGATCAAAGCCGAGTTTGAGATTCTCATAAAGGATACAGAGAATCTCACTGCAGATCTCTCATGGCTGTCAGTGTCAGACTATGATATCATCTCAAATGGGACTTACATAAATGTGACATTTGTTCCTTTGGTGAGTGGTAATTATGGCGACAATGAAGGCTATGTTACGAATCAATCGGAATCGACAGTTTGGCAGAGCAAAGGTTTGCCCCTGATCTCTACACCCACAGGAGTCGGAATTTCAAGTCGTGATATTAACATGACTGGGTTCTCATATCCGTTCATGTCTGATTATTACTCAATATGCAAGTTGGATATCTTATTTGGTCTGGATACACGTCTTCTCTCGGTCGATTGGGGTATTCTTCTTGAGATTGCAATTCTGCGAAGTGGAGCTTCTCAGATAGCAGGGCACTTGATGATAATCCTTGTCACTTACACCATAACATGGATACCGATTTTGGTCACTGTAATGCCCGGGAACATCATGCGTTCGGGAATGTTATATCGCGGAGAAGGTCTTGCAGATGAGGGCGTGGCAGACTATGAGTTTTACATGTTAGAAGGTGACATTACTATAAACCGAGGGCACATCTAATTCCACATTTGCATAGATCCAAGGCATCAACATAAGTACGAAAACGTCCAGTCTAGCTCTGGCTAGCCACATGACTTGATAGGCTTGCTCCTTTCAGATTCCTATTTCCCGAAAGCAGTAAAAGGACATAATTTCACTTTCTCTAGGGTGCATACATATTTGATGCTGCAACAACGAAGAGTAGATCCGATATCATTTGTATGCATCATCTTCGCCTTACTCTGCTCACTCACATTTGTATCAGGTCCTATCATGTCAATCGTATCTTCAGGTAGCACCTCAATAGGTACTACTAAGTCAATCCTTCATACAGATGGGAATATCCTCGAACATTTAAATTGGACACTACCTCAAGCAGAGGAATATGATGCACTATTGGTGGGATTTTTCTCATTCTGGAGCTCGGCAGTCATCCCCCTCGCTGTTGTCGGATTAGTTGTAGGTGTTATTAGCTATATGAGAAGAGATCCTATCGTAATAGAAGATGTGTAATTTGGTACGAATGTCTAGATAGGGAGTATGCTGACGAAGTGAAGCTCCCTCCCTTTCGTCCATTACCTCTGTTTTAGGTATCCTATGATTCCAAGGATCAGTAGTACTGCTTCTAGGGGTATCTCAAGCATCATCTCACCAACAAAGGCAGCAGTCGGTGATAAGAGAACCAAATACAGTATTTGCCCAATAATCATAGGAACGATGAAGGCAAATAGAGCCATGTAGGCCACTTTGATGTGATCCC
>JAEORN010000098.1 GCA_016840825.1 Candidatus Thorarchaeota archaeon
CTCAACCTTTGGTTGTTCTATGTAGGGGGATATGCGATTGTCTATCCCCTACGTATTTGGGCTGAGAGGAAGCGTGGTGCACCTTTTGAGGATCCAGAACTGACGTCTCAAAAAAGAGTCATGATTCCAGCGGTAATTTGGATGATTATTGGATTTGCGATAAGCCTCTTTGTCCCCATTAATTTCGGAATTCTACTTTATGTCGGATTGGTCATTGCCATAATTGGACTGATTTTAGTAGGGCTTGTTTTCCTTTCCTTTGCAAAGCAACCAGGACTTGCCACAAAGGGAATCCAGCGATATTCACGAAATCCAAACTACATAGGATGGACCATCTATTTCTTGGGTCTGACATTGATTGGATGGTATGAATCAATCTGGAGCATCCTATTCCTATGCTATTTGATCTACACAGCTCTGTATCTTCACTGGAATGTTCTGCAGGAGGAAGTATTCCTAGCAGACAAGTACGGCGATTCCTACAAAAAATACATTTAAACTACTCCCCGATATTTCGGTATATTTCGGAAGCAACAAGATCCATAGGTGTTTCATCCATCCTGAAAAAGCAATGCTGCGCAAGAAAAATTAGAAATCATCCATTAACTTAGGTTGACAATCTTTTTGAAGAAGCTGTGAGTAAATATTATACTACAATGATAGATGACAAGTATCTTGTGGCATTTCTCATAATTCTTACTGCCGTTCTCTTACTTTTATTCCTCATACTTGCATTCACACACCCATACTTATAGCGGCTTTGGCATTGACTGTATTAATCAAAGGTTTCTATGGGCAACACCTCAAGTCTCCCTCCAATGTTGACTTATCCTGATTTCCGGAATTCCTATAGTACCCATGTTGAGTGGTTTTGTATCAACAGCAGATTCGATCTTCCTGAAAAGGAGATTCATGTTCAATTATTCCCATCTGGATAATTGGTTCGATACGAACATTATCCATAAATAATATTGAATGTCTAAGTGTGACCCAATATGACAGAGCAGATGCCCACACTGTTCATCGGACATGGTTCACCGATGAATGCCATAGAGGAAAACGAATTCACAGAAGGTTGGAGAGATATAGCAAAATCTGTTCCTAGACCAAAGGCTATCGTTTGTGTTTCAGCTCATTGGTTCATCCCATCCACTCAGGTAATGCATTCAGCACATCCACGAACAATCCATGACTTCTATGGATTTCCTCCGGATTTGTACAAAGAGCAGTATCCAGCTCCTGGCGACCCGAAGTTGGCCGAGAAGATATCATCATTCCTTATGCAATACTCAATTGGGCTTGATAGCATGTGGGGTCTTGATCACGGAACTTGGTCTGTTCTAAAGAAGATGTATCCTGAAGCTGACATACCCACAATTCAGCTGAGCATTGATTATTCAAAACCTCCAAAATACCATTTTGAGCTGGGGGAAAAACTCGAGTTTCTTCGTGACCAAGGTGTTATGATCATTGGGAGTGGGAACTTAGTTCACAACTTGGGTGCAGTAGTTTGGAACCGACCAGAATCAGTGTATAATTGGGCTAAGCAATTTGAAGTAGCAATCACTGAATCATTGTACAAAGACGAAGAGTCAGTATTCCTCAATTTCGATGGTGTTGAAGAAATAGCAAAGAAGTCTCACCCATCCTTAGATCACTATCTACCCCTGTTGTACGCAGTAGGTGCAGGAGGCTTGAAGAATAGCCCAGTTGTGTACAATCAAAAGATCATCCATGGCTCGATATCAATGACATGCTTCAAGTTTGGATAGGTGTGTGCATGTCGAAGAATAGCTCTATTAGAATTCATCCAGCCCTTCATGGTCAATCCATGTCTTGTAATATTGATCGAATTTCCCCCGTATCCCCAAAGACGCAATCAAGCCAGTCATGAAGTCGTCCAATGTACGTGTGAGACGGAGGTATTTTGAGTAGCCTTCTTTTCTCAATCTATCACATTCTATCTTGATGCCACTTGGCTCACAATTTAGTTCTTTGACCAGACGATTTCGAAGCTCTCTGTATTCATTAATGTGAATGTGAGTTCCTAAATTTCGCGCCTTCAAGAGTCGGAATCCGTTGCTGGTTCTCCAGAGACGAGAAACGTCGATCCAATCCTTCGTCAATTTTGGAATCATCTCGTCAGTTTCCTCTATGACGAATAGCGTTTCGCGATATCTAGCAGCGATTAAATCCGAAATGATGATGGCAGACCTCGTTGATGAAATTCGATTAATATTGAAGAAAAGAGTCGAGCCGCCATTTCTAATTTGGTCCTCAGCTCGCCCAATTAGCGATTCAAAAAGACTGTCAGAAGCCTGAGCAATGCTTCTACCTTCATGAATGGAGCCTATTTCATTGAAGATGTTGCAATCGATTCCCAGAAGCTCTGGTAACATGAATATTGATAGGAGAACATGATTTGTCTTTAACCAATGCTTTTGGTAGAGGGATTCCATTGCTAATCTTAGAAGGTTCGATATCTGTATCCAGTCTGGATCTTTCTTAAAACCTTCAATTCCTCTTCTTATAGCATCTAAGTCGTTGGTAAAGAGTGCCTCCTTCAGTTGCTCAGCTGGAATATCCATGAGATGACATTATTGGACATCATGCTCTTGTGATTTTTGATTGTTCTTTGCCGTTTCCCATTTAGCCACAAAATATCATCCGCATGATTATGTGTTTGATAAACTAAACAAATATTGGATGAAATGATAGTTTTATTAGATTTCTTTACAAAGTGATTATCAACCGATCATCGGGGTCTTGGATTGCCAGAGAGAGGGACGCACGAAGAGCCGCCAAACGCAATAGAGTTGGATATAATCCGCTCTTTTGGATGGTCTATTGTAGAGGTAGAAGAGACGCTATATGAAAGGTTCCTTCACATATCATCTGCTCGTTCTCTAACTACACGTGATCTATTCCAAAAATATCTAAGAGAAATGGAAGCAAAAGGCTTCATATCTCCGCTACATCTTCACGGTCTAAAGGGATACAAGCGACTTCTTGCAGACAAAGAGATTGGAAAATCTATCTATCCCAATGTCCCCCTGGATGAAATGCGTCTTGCTGTAGGTAGTATTCGAGCCAAGTCAACAATCGAAAAGCAAAAGGCACCACCAAAAGTTACAGAGGACCTGCTTACTCTATCAGAGAATGTTGGAAAAGGACTTCAAGCGGCTCTTGAAAACTGGATGCTCCGTGAGACTGGGCGCATAAGTAAAGGAGCTATCCATGAGCATATGAAGAACATGTATCATGCTCTGAATAGATCCGAGGAAGACCTCTTTGAATACGTTCGCACACAAACACCAGGGATTCTTATCGAAGTCGGTCAGATTTTGAGGTCTCGGGGTTCTGATTTTCTGCTTTTATCATTGCGCTTGACTGAAGCAAATATAAGAAAGTATAGCTACTGAGTTTAGATAACCATCGAATAATAGATATCAAAAATAGAATTACTTGATGCATTGAATTCATATAATGCATCTAGAACTGAGCTCCACGTGGGACTATGATACATAAATGGACTAGTGATGATAAAACATCGGTTCGTCAACTCTTTGAAACGTTTGACAAGGCAAGAGCGCTTATTTTTCCTGCAATTGACCAAGATAGGTGTGAACTTTGGGTTGATTCTTTAGATTCTCCTTCCGCAGTCCTATGGAAATTAAAAATTCTCTGCGCTCTAGCGGGGGATAGCACAAGTCCTGCAGCAGTTGAACTCATACACAAAATCGAACCAAGGCAAGCTGTTTTCTTTTGTAGTACGGATTGGGGTGTTCTTATCAGACGCACTTGGGGAAGTCGATTAGGATCCCAAAAAAGAACAAGACTATCCCCTGATTTTCTCGATATTCCATATCTCCGAGTATTGATGAAAAGAGTCCCGGATGGTTTTGCACTTGAACGGATGGACTTGGATACAGTGAGGTCTCTTGATAAAAGAGTGGCAATGCACATTCCGCTGTTTTATGGTGATTCTGAGTCATTCTATAATAACGGTGTGGGATTTTGTATAAAGCATCAAGGTAAGGTCGTTTCATCGGCCTCCTCTTTTGCACCATTCACAGATGCGTTTGAGATTGAGGTCTATACGAACAATGATCCGACCTATCGTAGAAAAGGATTGGCGACAGCAGTGTCTGCCGCACTCATAGTCTATGCTTTGGAGCACAATATTGTTCCTCACTGGGATGCAGCTAATGAGGAATCGGTTGCTCTTGCTCTCAAACTAGGCTATTCCAATCCGGAACCGTGGGAAGTATTCTACCTGAAGCCCGAATCGTGACTTTGTTCAAGCCTATTCATTTTTTCTTTACGACAATAATCACAACCATTGCCAGAAGGGCACCTGTTGCTATGATACCTAGGGTGAGCGGATCAATCCTAAAACCTGCTCCCACAGAAAAACTTGCAGCTTCTCTTTCTATCTCGAGAGTGTTATTCGTATCCTCGATCTCAATGTCAAGTGTATACTCTCCATTTGATGGACCCATGAACTCGCCTGTAAACAATCCATCATCATTATCATCTACAAGTTCAATAGTATCAACTAGTGTTCTGTTATGTTTTGTATATATCCGCGCATTTACCTCTGAGATGTTCAAATTCACTAAAGAGATTGAACCAAGTTCTGTATCAAGATCAGTGATTTCTGCAGTGATGGTGAAGTTGGTTCGAACTGCACCTGAAGCAGGTGTAACATTGACAGCGCTGCAATATGAGTATCCCAAGGCTTCTCTAACAGCAGCCATGCAGATCTCTGCGGTGGGTGCAACTTCGTATCCTCCTCCGGATGGTCCTCCACCTGTTCCACCAGTAATGAATCGGTTGTCAGTCACAGCAAGGTATCCATATCTGATCGTAGCACCTGCATATGCCATATCCAAGTTGGTATTTGTATAACTGGCAACACATGATCCATTGACAACATCGTTTGCTCTTGCGAGAACTTTGTTGCCAATACAAATCGTTGCGACGACAAGACCATTATCATGAGCATATTGCACAAACTCTAAGACTCTGGGACTCTGAATGAGGCTCAACCATTGTCCGCCGGATGGAATAAACAGCACATCAAATTGTGTGACGAGCTCGTTATCCACGTGATTCAATAGCAGGTCTGCAATTGTTCCGCGCGGCGGTCTGTTCGTACATGAGGGGACATCTACATCCAATGAATTAGCAATGGTTGTAACATTCACTCCCCATGATTCAAATATCTCCTTGGCATCAAAGTAGTTCCAACCGAAGAAATCTGATATTAACATCAACACTTTGACATCATCTATTTCCTGAGCTTCCGCAGTTGGTACAATAGCTGGACTCGAAATTGCTGCAACAAATAAAATCAGTACTACTAGAGATATTGCTCTGAGTTTCATAGGAATCAAAATGTAACTTGAAATTCTAATATATTAGAGAATGGTTTCACGCTGTTAGTATGACCATATGAACACAAAAAACTGAGATCTGGAGACTCCATTATAGAGTCTCCAGTAAATGTACTTACAGAACTATCCTACTATAGAAAATTCATCGAAGACAAGCGTTGGCACATTTATGCCATACGGGATAAATGTGGCGTTATCTGCTACCTCTCGAAGGTTTCTCAATCCCTCGTAGTAGTTTCCTGCAACTGAAACTGGCTCAACTGAACCTTTCAGTTCTCCATTTTCCACCAGAAATGCAGATGTTGCAACGCAGGAGAAGTCACCTGTCGCCACACTTGAATGGAAAATTCCGATAGGGAAGTCACGAATGAGAATCGCCTTACCATCGATAGATGCGATAATATCTTCCTCCCTCTTCTTTCCAGAGCTGACTTCAAGCCATTTTGTTGAAGCTGATGGCCTATTCTCATAGGGTGTAGAACCTCCGAATGGACCTCCGCCTCGTGCACAATTTCCTGTGGAATCTAGACCAAATGCTCTTCCAAAGTAGCTATCAAATAGAAAGTTCTTCAGTACGCCCTTCTCAATGATTGGATTCTTCTTCTGAGGAAGTCCTTCTGCATCAATTGCTTCAGTTCCTAAACCAGTTGGGCTTTGGCCATCGTCAATGAGTGTAAACTGCTTTGACGCAATGGTGTCTCCAATCTTATCACAAAGAGGAGATATTCCATCAACAACAGGCCTTCCTATGGTCGATTGAGCTAGACTTGAAAGAATATAGGTTGCTGCTGATATCGGAGTCCAGATTGTTGGAAGTTTCGATGTGAGGTCCAACTTCTTTGCACCTAGAAGACTAACTGCTTGTTCAGCAGCTCTCTTTCCGATGCCTTCAGGATTATAGAGTCGTTCTCTTGATGCATCAAAATCAAAAGAGCCCCGCCGTTCTTCTCCATCAATTGCGTAGACATTGGTTGAACAGTTACTATTGCTATTCCTTGACGCACTAAGCACACCACGTGTGTTGCCGACAACATAGCAGCTCCAGACAGCTTCGACTTCTGCTGATACAACCTTAGCTCTAGGATCGACTGCTTTTGCTTCATCTACCATTTCTTTGCAGCTCTTAAGTAGCTCCTCTGTTCCGAGATTTAGGATGCTATCGACGAACACACCTTCCTTTCCCACTCCTTGAGGATCTGCAAAGCCTTGAAAGCGATTGTCTTCAACATTTACACTATTTATAATAGCCAGAGACTCTCTTCCCGCTACTTTGATTCTATCAACTGAAGCTCCTGATGCAACTGCAAAACCAACTCGCTTGTTTTTGGCTGCACGAACTGCTGTCCCAACAGTGGCTCCATCTTTTGCAGAAACGACTCCCTGTTCGATTTTTGTCTTAATCCTATTCGCATAATAGGTATAGATTTCGAACTCAGCTGTACTATCGAGGGTTTTCAAATATTTGAGCCCTGTGTCCACTGACGAGAGCATTTCATCTTTAATACTGTCATATTCCATTCATGATCACCTCCGATATCTATGCCTCCCCTCCGAATGTTACGCTGTCAACGACAAGTTTTGGTCCACCCATTCCAACAGGGAGTGGGAACTGGTCGTCTTTTCCGCAACCTCCGAAATATCCAGCTCGTAGTTTCAATTCCCTTGTTGCTCCTTCCACTCTAGATAGTAGTTGAAGGATATTCCCTGATAGGGACACCTCTCTAATAGGATACTGAATCTCGCCTTTCTCGACCCAATAACCACGGTCAGCTTTGAAAAGAAAACTTCCATCGCCTTCCACCTGACCCCCTGATGTTTGGATTGCGAATATTCCAGTTCCGAGCAAGTCTAAAGCTTCATCCTCTGTGAGAGTACCAGGCATGAAGTATGTATTAGTCATTCTTGGAATTGGAGGAAATACAAAGCTTACAGCTCTTGCATTACCTGTAGGATTTTGATTCAGTTTCTTTGCGGTGCCACGGTTGTGCAAATAATGTTTGAGAATTCCCTTATCAAGTACTGTTGTCTGGCTTGTCGCAATTCCCTGATCATCATAGGGTAGCCACAAACCACCGTACTTATTGATGTCTGGAATACCACCATCCATGATTGTTGCATGTTCTGAGCCAAGTGTCGCCCCTATTTTATCAGTCAGAGGAGAACCTTCTGTTACGATGAAGTCCGCCTCACTCAAGTGGCCAAAGGACTCGTGTGCCAATACGCCAACAAGTTCCTCTTCAACAAGAGCGCGGAACTTCCCAGCAGGACATGCTTTTGCCGAGAGCTGTTCTTTAGCCCATGTGCCTGCATTCTGACCCAATTTTTCAGGTGTGCCTTCTCCGCTCTCAAATTCCTCAAGACCAAGTGTTCCTCCAAGTCTGTCTGATCCGTTAACCATGGCTCCTGCTCCTGTCTTGGATGTAACCATGATAGCCAAATCAGTAACGAGAAACTCCCATTCAATAGTAGAGCCATCGCTATTGACAATCATTTTTGGACCATATAACTCGCCCCATAATCCTCGAACACTTCGGATGTTCTCACCATATTCCCTTGCAGTTTCAACGGCTCTATTCACCATATCAATCTTGTAGCCTAAATCTCTATCACGAGGATGAATCTTAACCGTTTTAGTATCGGATTTCTTGCTCTTCACTGCAGGCCTACTGTCAAATGGCAGCTTCAATGTAGCGGCTTCACTTGATGCTTTTGCCATTCTATAGGCTTTTTCTACAGCCAATCGAATGTCTTTCTTCTCAGTACTAGGTGTGAAGGAAAATCCTGACACACCATCAACATATGCCGTGATCGCAAATCCCATTCTTGATTTTACCTGTATATCTTGCCAGGTATCATCAATGCGTTGAAGGGCTCTTAGTTGGAGGTCATCATATCTTGCCTCAACGAAGTCAGCACCAAGATTTTCGCCAACACGGACACATTCCTGTAATTGGTCTAACATGTTTACGGAACCTCACTATGAATAGATTTCAAGGTGCAATTGATTGGTCACTATCTTTTGAGTTTCTGGTCAATTCTGCCCAATTAGTGACCATTAATGAAGACTCAAGTCTATATCCTACTTCTCTCTGCATCCTTGTTCTAAGAAGAGGTCTGCATCATCTTGCCTTTAAAGCCTGACTCTAACGCAGAGTACTCATGATGTGACTATTCTTTTTCGAGAATCCAGAATCCTGTACCAATACGAGTACATCGTTTCGAATCCCATGGATTCATAAAAAGCCAAGGCTTGCGCGTTTTTTGCTTCTACTTGAAGGAACGCGTTTTTGGCCCCTAAGTCTTCTCCCCACATTCCCAAGGCACAGTTAACAGACCATGCAACACCTCGTCGTTGATATTCTGGTAATGTTCTAATTGAGAACAGTCCAAGCCAGTCCTCCTGAACCACGCCTAGACCTACTCCAGCCAACCTGCCATCAATCAGAACCCTGGCAATCCCCTTTTCTCCCTTAATTCGGTTGATGATTTCTTTTCTTACACTGATAGCTTTTTCGTCTAATCCTGATTCAAACATTAGTGCATTCATTGATTGATCATTGACTTTGATAATATCGACGGGTACACGAGGCAGGATGCATGATAGCTCATCAATCTTGATGATTTGTACATATGTAGTCATTCTCTTTTCAAAACCCATATCTGAAAGAGTTTCGTCTAGGTCTTCAGGTAAGCTTGCCTCGGTTATTTTAAACGCAGGTGGTGTCTGTCTCTCCTCATAAAACGAGATAACATGCTCAATTGCATCTTCAAGCTGAAGGTCATTTATGGGTCCGATTGGAAGTACACTATTCGCTCTCCAGGTGATGCCATCATTCCAATGGATGATCCACCCTTTGTACCTCTCAATCTCTCTTGCAGGCCAACAGCTTGATGCAAGATATTCCATCTCTGTGATGTCTTTCAGTGACACCATATCTTATCCCAACGTAGTTCTGCATATAACATTCATCTATTTCAATAAGATTGAAGATTAAGGTCATATATGGCAACAATGTGAAGTAAGCTTTCAGAAAAGCACAACATCTTTCTTGAGGTAGTCAGAAATCCTAGATGACCTACCTTGGAGGAACGACTCAATAGCCTAGCTTGGACTATTCTTAGTGATGTCCATGCACAAGCTGTTGATGAATCCTCACACGAATCTCGATTGCTTATTGAAGCTGTACGTCTTGCCGCGCTGAATAGAGTAGTTCTATCTCGTTTTGATGGTGAGTACTTGGGTCTAGATAAAAATCGATTATTGTTATCAGCCCTATCCTATGGGAGTCAAAAGAGGAATGTTTCAAAAAGAGTCGTAGGAGAACTAGTAAGAGCAATTATTGATGACGCAAGATTTAGCTATCATGGTGAAGTAGAGAATCTATCACTTATTGATTTTATTGACCTACTTGGTCGTATCCATTCTTTGGGTTCACATCGACTGCCTGTATCACTGCAGCAAGCATCATCTCAGAGACCTCTAGGCGCTTTCTACACTCCGATGGATGTTGCAGACTACATTGTAAATCTCACTTTTGCTCCGAAATTGAGGAAGTATACTCAACTTGTTAGAAGAGAGGGTCTTTCTGCTGCCAGAGAACTCCTGTCTCTTAGCACAATAGATCCAGCTTGCGGTTCTGGTGTATTTCTTGTGTCTTCTATAAGAATAATCAGTCGAGCGATTCAAGATGCAAGACTTGCACTTGAAAAGCAACGTGTTTCTACACGTGATTTCGAGAATTACTTTTCAAATGCTAGTTTCAATATATATGGCGTAGACATGGATGCAGGAGCCCTGGAAGTAGCCGATGCTTCTATTAGGTTTTTAGAAAGCGCAGGAGAATCTAGACTTAAAGAGAGTCATATTGGATCAACACTAAAGCAGGGCGATTCTCTGATATCAATGAACGGATTCTCACACATTTCTGGTAATAGCCAATTCTTCAGTAATCCAGAGTCAAGAACTCCATTTGAGTGGCGCAAGGAGTTCACAGAAGTCTTCTCTGGCGAGCAAAGTGGATTTGATTTCGTAGTCATGAATCCACCTTACGAACGACTCAAGCCTAATTTCGCTGAATTCATGAGAGAGGAATTATTGAGCGGAGAAAGAGAGGTTCACACAAGCAGGTATGAGGATTATAAATCGCGTATTAGGGAGAACACTAGGTACTTTAGAGAATCGAATGAATTCAAACTAGCCATAAGTTATTCTCTCAATACATATCAGCTCTTCATTGAACGGGCTCTCCAGATCTCAAAGATGGGCGGCATTATTGGATGTATTGTGCCCTCGAACATACTCTGTGATATTTCATCGCAATCTCTTAGACATGAATTGCTTCTTCATAACACTGTGAATTCAATTGATGACTTCCCTGAAACGTCAAGAGTTTTTCCAGGAGTGACTCAATCGGTATCCATCCTTATCCTCACAAAAGGAGGCAAAACAGAAGTCATCGAATTAGGCTTGAATCGAACGGGTGTCGAGGACGCCACAAGAAGAGAACGCCTCAAAATCGAACGGGACCGTATTTTCAGAATGATGGGCAATTCACTAGTCATTCCTCGTGTTGATAAATCCAATCTAATGCTACTTGAGAAGATGCATAAACAGCCCGCAATGTCATCTATAGACTACCTTACTGTGAAACGGGGTGAATTGGATCTCACACTGAATAAACGTTTCATAACATCATCAAACTCAGGCTCGAAATTGATAAGAGGATCCCATATAACGCGTTATGCTCTTCGAGAATCGAATCGAGATGCAGAATATGCCGATTATGAAGCTTTTCGTAAAGCTATCAGAGAGTCCGAACGTGTAGGACATATCACAGCAAACCGGATAGCATGTCAACAAGTTTCTAACATGGGGCAAAGATGGAGACTGAAATTTGCGCCTATTGACCCTCTAATGATACTCTCTAACTCTTGCAATTATTTGGTTGACACTCAATCAGATTCAGTGAAGAGATTGGATTTCCTACTCGGTGTTTTAAATTCCGAGCTCCTGAATTGGAGATTTCAAATTAGTAATTCTAATAATCACGTATCTATTCGCGAACTACAAAGCTTGCCTATAGCGCAGCCTTCTGGTGCACAAAAAGCACTTGTAAAAGAAGTCATCAAAGATGTACGAAAACTAAAAGCCAATAGAAGCGCTGATGCTTCGTCTGTAGAGGCTTTAGTCTTTGCACTTTACGGTTTTGGGGTTAAAGAAGCACAAAGAATACTAAGCTGCCGAAAAACTCCTGAGATTGAGAAAAAGAGAATAATCGATGAGCTTTCACATCTTGTCGGCGAAAGACTTTCAAACTAGAGGGAGAGTCATCTCTTGTGAATGCCATCTCAGCGGTTTCAGAGGATATCGATCAAAGTTCAGAATTGATGCTATACAACCATGTATGTGCTACACTTAGTGAACTGGATATGGAAGTTATATGCTCTGTACCGTCTGGTGGTAACTGGAGGAATCTCACAGAGGCGACCATTTCTAAGTCAGCCAGACTTACACAGATATCGAACTCAGGGGGTCGAACAACCTACTATGGCCGCTTGGATGGAGATTTGCCTAGCTATACTATCAATACATACTTTAATCGTCCTGGAAACGGTACCTTCATACATCCGACTCAGAACCGATTAATCTCAATGCGAGAGGCTGCTCGATTACAGTCATTCTCTGATGGATACAGATTTCTTGGTAGTTTGAGTTCTCGATTCAAACAGATTGGCAATGCAGTTCCTCCGCTCCTCAGTAAAGCAATCGGCGATCAAATTCGACCTGGTAGATGTATAGATCTTTTCTGCGGGGCGGGCGGTCTCTCACACGGCTTGATTCAAGCTGGTCATAAAATTCTCGTTGCATCGGATTCCAACAGAAATATGTGTGAAACCTATCGTTTTAACCACAGAAAAACACATGTTATTCAGGCAAACATTCACGATCAAAATGAATCATCGGAGCTACTTGATATAATTGAATCAAGGCTCAATGGTCGTACATTAGATTTGCTAGCAGGGGGTCCACCTTGTCAAGGCTTTTCAACTGCAGGAAAATGGTCTTCTTCAGATAGTCGTAATTCCCTAATTTTCAGAACTTTGGATTTCACTCGGAAATTGACTCCAGAGTCTGTTTTACTCGAAAATGTTCCTGGCTTAAGTTGGTTGCAACAAGGCAGAATATTAGAGCTCCTTCTTGACGAATTAAAAGCAGAAGGCTATGTGACTCAAACACTCCTTTTGAAAGCTGAAGCATACGGAGTACCTCAAAGAAGGAGACGAATTTTCATTTTAGGAACTCGTAATGGAGAACTAATTGATAGACCGAGAGAAAAGTTTGCTGCAGTTCTGCATGGACGAACAAGTACTACAAACAAAATAGAAGATAACGGTCTACCAACGCCAATATCCGTTTTTGAGGCGATCAGCGATTTACCAGAAATACCCTCTGGTGGTGGAGTTGACATAGTTGAGTATAATCCTTCTTGGATATGTTCAGACTATCAAAGACTTATGAGAGGTCTAATTTCATTAGAAACCTTGCTTACCAAGAGAGCCGAATAAGGTTGATTAGCGAAAAGGAGTTTGTACAACAGAGAAACTTGACGTTTTGGAGATTTGATGAGTGTGATTGCTAGTGTCATCTTATTTGACCTACTTGGCTCAAAGGTACTAGCATCTCTGATGTTCAATAAAGAGGAGATCTCCGACGATTTTCTAGAAACTGTAACACATGAATACTATACGCTAGTGCAAGAAGACTCAGCGCGAAGCTTCGTACTGACGAAAATCAATGATAGTGCAGTTAGTATCAGTAAAGTGAGTGATGTGACCCTTGTAATCGTTGTAGGCGACTCTGACGCCTTTTCTGAAGAAGAGATAGCCACACTCCAGAAATTTCAGACGACTGTTGCTCTAGAAATTCTCAATTCCACAGTGCGTGATTTCAAGACTCATTTCCCAGAAATCGCAGATCGAAATCTACGCATTCCTCTTAGTATTTGTTTTGTAACAGCCGATGAACCTTCAATTGAAAACAAATCTGTAATTGCATTGGACCTCCTTTTTGAGATAAAACATCATCAGGGTGAGGAACTTACTGATGTGATAAAAATCGGGCCTTTTGGAGTCCGTGTCATGAGGACAGAGTATACTAGCCTCGTGAAAGACAGATGGACTGATAGTTTTGCTTCCATGCAAATCTTCGCATTAGTTATTTCCAAGCAGATGTCACAGAGTGATGTGATACAAGAGGCTATTCTAAAGATCCGTGAGGAGTCAAATGGACACATCATTGTGATTCCCGGTTCAGATAATGATTTAGAAGCCGCGCGCAATCTTGAAACAGTTTATGGAATCGATCTATGTGATACAGTTTCTCCTAGGCCAGTTAATCTACTTCTCTCTGCGATGGCTTATGGAGGATTCTCTGAAATGCATCCCGAACTCGCCCTCCAGAGATGGGAGATAGAACAGCTAGTCCGTGAGTCAAAGGCACAAGAAGATGAAAGCGATGAACAGCTTGGACATCAAGCTTTCTTTGTTGTTGATCGGAGAACCGGCGAAGCTGTATTCAGCTATTATTATGACGAACGATCTAGATTGCTTGAGATTGCGCCAAGTATTGTTGCTGCCATTTCATCCTTTAAGATTTACCAATCAAGCCCAACCGAAACATCGGTTTTCAGAACTGGAAACATGAGTTACATAACAATCGAGCGAAATGAGTACGTCTTCACCTTGATTACTGGGACAGATGCAAACGTTGAAGCGTTGAGATCTAAATTCTCATTTCTACCAGATCTATTTCTGGATGAGGTTCCAGAGCCCTCGGATGATCCGACCGATCTCTTTCGATCTCCACTTTTCACTCTGAAACTTCTTGCCACACTTCCTCCAACACAACTACCGGGACGAGTCGCTCCTACCCAGAAACGAGCTCTCATCTGGGAGCGGTTCGAGCACCCACCAGTCCGAGATTTTCTTGAGGCAGTCTGGTATCGATTAAATGGTTCACTCACTATGTCGAAACTTGCTCCAGGGAAGGGTTCTGAATTAATCCTCGGTGCAATTCATCTTTTGAATAGATTAGGCGCCATCGAATGTCAGTTACGCGTTATGCCTGAGGACGTTCCTGTAATTATAGGAACACCCGATGAAGAGGTGCTATCATTATATGAAGGTCTAGAACGCATACTAAGCCTAGTCGATGGAAAACTCAATATTCAAAACATCGCACGTATATTAGGATTACAGCCAAGCGTCTTATTGACAGTATTTGCAGAGCTACACAAACGTGAAATTGTTTCATTCAGTGAGGTATGACATCATAACAAGCTTGAAACGAGCACGAAATACAGATAACATCTAAAACGGAGACACATCTAGACACAGAGTGTGAAAAATCTATGATACACAACGTCTTGCTGATAGGTAAAGATAATGGCAACGTTGTAGTTCGAACTAGGTTTTGGAAAATTGAGTTCCAGGAAAAGGACATTGGTGACTTCCTGGCTGGCTATCGTGATATTTCACTGACTCAGGGTCTTGCTCCGGACACACCTGTATTTGTTGCTGAGAAGCACAAGGTCTTTCATGCAGAGGTTGACGGAGAGATGCTTCTCCTCTTTGTCACTGATGGTCGCGATGAAGACCGTGCAATCCAATACAGAGTGAGAGAGGGTGCATCGCGCATATCAACAGCCCTCCGCGGCAATAGTATGGGCTATATCCGCGACAATCTTGATGACATTCTAGGCGAGCTTATTTTCACACGATTCAAAGTTAGCTTTGTGGGCTCAGGTGGTGTAGGAAAGAGCACGCTCCTGCGACTTCTCTTCGGTAAGGAACCAGCTCCTGGTGGTTATGTGCCCACCATCAATGTGGCAGTCGATTCGTCTGAAACGATACAGTTTGGAACCTTCCTATGCACTGTGTGGGACTTTGCGGGGCAGGCCGTATTCCAAGACCTCTGGAGTTTCTACTTCAGTGGAACAGATGTTATCTTTCTCATAACGGACTCAAGTTTTAGAAACGTCATGCAGACAAAGTCACTCCTTCGAACAATTAGGAAGGAGGCTCCTGCAGTTCCGCTCTTCATTCTTGCCAACAAACAGGATCTTCCGGAATCCATGAAGGCTGA
>JAEORN010000099.1 GCA_016840825.1 Candidatus Thorarchaeota archaeon
GACCAACTAGATGAATCAAGTCATGAGATAAGAAGAGAAGCCGAAAAACTTCGACGTTCAATCCAATTCAAGAAGAGTATCGTCTTTGTAATCGATTACTCTGGCAGCATGAGAGCTCAGGACAGAATTGAAGCAGCGGTAGAAGGAGCAAAAGAGATTCTCTCAAGCCAAGTGAATCCGCAAGATGAGGCAAGTATCATCATCTTCAATTCGACATATCAAAAACTCCTTCCACTGACAAGGAAAGGTGAGCACGAAGACCCCAGAAGCAATCCAATCTGGAAAGCTCTTGACTCTCTTAGGTATCCGAATTACGCAACTGCATTCTATGATGCACTAGGACATGCTCTTGAAGATTTGAACCTCGTAGAATCAAGTGAGCACCGATGGGTTATTGCACTGACTGATGGACAGGACAATAGCTCTCAGAAGTTCTCTTTAGATATCCTCAAAGGCATCAGAACCGAAAAGGATAGACAAAGTAGAAAGAAACCACTGACCATTGAGGGATTCATTCGAGATAATCATCTTGATGTCAATCTGATCATAATTGGAGTGGGCGAGGAGTTGGCAAGTTCAATCGAAGCAAACATCAAGTCAGAGAGGACAGGCAAGAGGATGAACTATGAAGAATTGTTGGAATCTGTCTGCGATTCGATTCCACAGGGTCAATACTTCTCTGTGGTAAATAGTAGAGATGTGAGGTTGGATATCGAGAAAGCCTTCCAAGAGGTAGGCGTGCTAATGGCACAGCTCGAAGTTGGAGGAACTACAGACGATTATTAGGAGGGAATGAAGATGGCAACAACACAAAAGAAAGGCAGTTTCCGAAGGAACGTGATTGCAACATTTTTAGTAATCTCAGTGCTATCGTTAGGAATCACCGGAGTCATCTCATACCAATTTATTGGTTTTATCGGTGGTGTCACAACAAGTCAGAGCTCTGATGCTCTGGAGCAGCAAATCCGATTGAATATGAAGCTCACTGCTGAAGAGAATGCTGATGTCATTGGTCAGAAGCTCAGAAGTGCAGAGGGCCTTGTAGCATCTATCGCAGAAGAGTGCGAGCAGCTCCTTGACTCTGACTCGACCTACTTGCCAAGAGAGAACATCTACTATGACTACTTCTTCGAATATGGAGCTTCAGGAACGTATCCCGAGGATACGCATTTTGAAGAAAGATATGGAATTAATGTGTCTTGGAATTATAGTAGCTGGTATATTCCTGGTTCTGATTCCAGCAACTATATGACATATTTCACGGCAAATCAAGTCAGACTAGAACGAGTGTCGAATCTCGATTTCATGTTCCAATATGTACATAGTCAACTTCCAGAATTCCGATGGTTATACGTTGGATTTGAGAACGACCTCTGGATCAACTACCCTGGTAGCGATGTCGGAGGTACAGATTCTGATAGAGCAGCAGAGCCATGGTATCCAACTGATGATGATTTCTATCAAGAGATTAGAGCTGGTATGGGCGAGATGGTGTACTATGGTCCATATCTCGACCCCATTGAAAACGTGCTACTCATGTCAATTGGGAGAGCTGTATATGATGATACTGCAACCCTCATTGGAATCGTCGCAGGGGATATTTCAATCGAGAACATCAGAACAAAGATTCTGGATGTCCAAGTACTAGAAACAGGATATGCGGCTCTAATAACTGAGACTGGTGATATCCTTGCTCATCCCAATGTAGATGATGAGGTGTATGAGAGATATGATGCACAATTTGGAAGATTGCCAACCCTTCAGGAATTTGAAGTGGACGGGACAACATCTGCCCTCACACCAGTACAGATTAATCAGATTCTTTCAGGTGTTACAGGAATCGTTAACTTCACCAAGAACGGAGAAGACTATATCCTTGCATATACTCCAGTTGAAGTAGGAGGATACATCTGTATCATCATCGTTCCTGTAGATGAGGTTCTAGCAGCAATCCCAGCTCTTGAAGCGAGAATCGCTGAAGCGAACCTTGCAGCAACTATGTTTATTCTTGCAATAACTATTGGAGGTATATTCATAGCAGGAGCTGTTGCTGTAGTAGTGGCGAATCAGATTACTGGTCCGTTACAGTATCTCATGGACCTAGCAACTCGTAATGTATCAGCAATGATTAGAGAAGAAAAGCTAGACTCAGACGACCTCCAAGTAGATAAGAGCTACATGGATAAGGACGATGAGATAGGCGAGCTGGCTAGAGCATTCCAAGGGATGCTTGATTCCATAAAAGATGATGAGCCCCAATAGGGGCTCCTTTCCTCTAGGAAGTGAGATAGGTGGACGCAAAAGAGTGGACGATAGACAAATCAAGGGTAGTCTTCGGGCTTGGAAAGAAGGACTTGCAGTTCTTAGATATAGATGATGAGGGAAACCTATTCATCAATTTCATGAACAAGACGATTGGCTTCAATGAGCTTGTATCCAAAATAAACATAGAGAACGGAGAGAAGACTGCATACACCTCTTCCTTCACTCTGCGGATGCCTCAACTCATTCACTATCAAATCAAGAAATTAAAATCTGCATTCTATAAAGTGATGGGAGAATTGGGTTTTTCTGGTCAATTTGGTGCAGTATATCCCGTCAAAGTCAACCAGCGAAAAGATTGTGTCATTCCAGTACTTCAAGCGGATAGAGGATATGGATTAGAAGCGGGTACGAAAGCTGAGCTCTTCCTCATTAAGAGTGTCATTAAGGATGAGAAGGATCGCTTGATAATCTGCAATGGTGCTAAGGATCCAGAGTACCTAAGAACAATCGAGCAGTTTGTGAAAGAAGGCTATAATATTGCCATCTCTATCGAGTCGCTTCACGAAGCAAGACTCATTGTAGATCTTCTTGATTCTCACGAAACTAACCTAGTTCTTAGAATGAAACCCTATTTGCGTGTTAGAGGACACTGGTCGCATTCAGCAGGAAGAGATTCAAAGTTTGGACTCAGCATTCACGATCTCTTTGATGTGATTTCCCTACTGAAGGAAAGAGGATTTGAGGATTCAGTCTCAACCATCCTTGGGCATGTCGGATCACAAATTACTGCAATCGAAGATTTCCATGGATTCTCTAAATTCATGACAAAAGTGTTCTATGAGTTGAAGGACGAGGGACTTGATAGACTACATCGAATTGATTTTGGAGGTGGGCTTCCGATAGATTACACTAGCTCACACGAAGAGAACCTGATGGAACTCTATGCGCAATCGATTATTGGTGGAATAATGGAAGCGATGAAAGAACTCGATGAAAGAAGGATGCCACCTGATGTGATGATAGAATCAGGAAGAGGAATAACTGCATTGTACTCAATGGTTGTGATAAAGGCACTCGAAGTACGATCCGTATTTCCTCCAAGTAATGGATTGAGTGATGAGCTAGAAGCAGAAAAGAAGAATTGGACAACAAAGATGTCGCAGTCTACCTCATTCACAGAGCTTGTAGATGTTTGGAATGAATTTCTTTCTAACTTGAGCTCTACTACCGACTCACTTGATTCGCTGAGGGAGAAGGAGCAGTACATTGGGGAGATGCGAGCAGAAATGCGAAGAAATCTAGCGAGGGTCGGAAGCAAAAGCCTGAGATCAGACCGGATTATTGAAGATATTTGGCACCCCGATTACATAGTAATAGGCAACTTCAGTGTCTTCAATGCAGCCGGAGACTATGTCCTAGTACAGCAGCATTTTCCTATAATCCCAATCAGAGACCTCCATGTGCGTCCTGAAACTACAATCAGATTGGCTGACATAACATGCGATTCGGACGGGGAAATATCCCAATTCCACCGGAAGGATGTTGGAGAGGTCTGGTTTACTAGGGACTATAGACCAGTTGCCATGCCAGACCAAGAGATGGGTACAGGAATACCAGTGGGATACCTAAAGAATGTTCAAGGCTCATACTTCGTCATCACCCTCACAGGAGCTTATCAGGATGTGATTGAGATGAATCACAATCTATTAGGAGACCTACCTGATGTCGAACTTATCCTAACACCAGAGCATGATTGGAAAGTAACATGGGTTTCAGGAGCTCAGGCGATGGATGATATCCTTGAAGATATGGGGTACTTTGGTATAGATATTCATGAAGATCCATACATGTCAGATAATTAGATGAAACTCGTAAAGAGGTGTTCTATCGCATTGAAACACCTCATTATATGCGTTTCAAGGGATTACTATCACATCTATGCGAAAGTCAATAGGTGTGTAATCCAGAATGGCAAAACTCAATCTCATCCTTTACATTAAATCTAAGAGAATATCCACTTCCAGTGTAGATTTGGATTCGGTAGGACATAATTGTGCAAATCCACTGAGAACAGGAGCCCTTGACCGTATGGGTTCGGAATCAGTTTTCCAAGATCCAGAACAAGCATTGCTTATTGACGCTGCAGTTCGAGCTTGTGATAAGATGGATTGGACCTTAGAGGTTGTTGATGTAGCAAAATATGGACTCATTAAGAGAATTCGATCAAATGAAGAAGTTCCCAGACTTGAAGCGAACGGGAAACCTATGTATGGTGTACCCACTTCTCGCGAGATTATAGAGTTCTATAGTGAAGAGAAATCTCACAAAGAAGTGTCAATGAATCTACAAGAACAGAAGAGGATTGAAGCCTTTTGAATGAAATTCAGGACACTCAAACTTCTGACTCACCTGAAGTAAAAAAGACAGAAGGTATTGTCATTGGACTGGATTTCGGAGAATGGGCAGGATTCACTTCAGGTAAAATCATTTTGAAAATAGAGGGGGAAGACCGTGCCGATTTTCACTATGGTCAAAATGCGAAGGGAATCATTCCGAAAATAGGAGACCTAGTATCCATAGAATATATGGGTTCTAAACTTCTCGAGATCAGTAACATTGAGATACTCGACACAAATCGAGAAACACTCTCGGAGCGAGTCGCTGTTCAAATCAATAGCATGAATCTAATCCTTGGGCATCCAAAGGCAGCAATTGTTATCGTGATCGTTGAATGTCTAGCAGGAATTTGGATAATACTCATGGGTCTAGTACTGGGTTCATCAAAACCAGCAGCCTATCTTATTCTTGGAGTGGTGGGATTCGTTCAGATTTTCATAGGATGGCTCATATGGGAAAGCACTGGAAAGGGGTGATTCTATTGGAAAATCTATTCGAATTAGATGACATAAGAGCAGTAATTCCAAGCAGTAAAGGAAATCTGGTTATTGTTGATGGAGTATCAGTTACCATTCAACCCAAAGAGTGCTTTGGTATATTGGGTGAGTCAGGTTGCGGAAAATCATCGCTATTAGCATCAGCGCTAGGTCTATTTCAGGTAACTCACAGATTCAAAGATGCGAAGATTCAGGACAATTGGATTTTCCCATTTCAGTTAGACTTTGAATCAAAGGACGCATGGAATAGTACCGTGACTGGGCGTTCATTGTATAGGGGAATTGATCTATTAGCGCTTGGTGAACGCGAGCGTGCGAAATTTCTTGGAAAACATATCGCCTTCATACCACAAGGACTTGCGAGTGCCTTAACACCCATTTTCAGTATAGGAGATCAAACCAGTGAGCCTCTAGAAATTCACGATGCAGATATGCGGACAGAGAAGATGAAGGAAAGGGTATTGGAATACCTAGAACTCGTGAGCCTTGCAGATGCAAAGGATAGGTATGTACTAGACCCAGGAAAGTTCTCTGGAGGGGAAGCACAAAGAATCAAACTTGCGATGGCACTTATCGCAGCTCCGTACTTGGTTCTAGCTGATGAGCCTACATCTGCGTTGGATGTTACTGTCCAGAGGGAGGTTATTGGACTCTTTCAGATGGTAAAGGAAGAATTCGATGTCGCTCTAGTAATAGCAACTCATGATGTGGGAGTTATGGCTGAACTTGCTGATCGCATCGGAATCATGTATGCAGGAAGACTAATTGAGATAGGACCAGCTGAGGAGATATTCCATAGACCTTTACACCCATACTCGCAAGGTTTGATGTCCTCATTTCCTACTATTGCCATGATGCGTATGGCAGCAGGAGGTGAGCGACCTAAGTTACATGGAATATCTGGATCACCCCCGAATCCAAGAGAGATACCTCAAGGATGTGCATTCCATCCTCGATGTCCATTTGCATCAGACATCTGTTGTATTGAGAAACCACATTTTGCAGCAGTGAACAGCTCACAAATCGTAGCCTGCCACCTATATGGAGAACAAGTGAAAATAGAGATGGATGCA
>JAEORN010000100.1 GCA_016840825.1 Candidatus Thorarchaeota archaeon
AGGATATCAAATTGAGGGCTATCAATTGGCGGAACATGCTCAATATCAGATAAACGATCTGACCAGAAAGGTGCGAAATGCATCTTTGCCATTGCATATCCTCTTTCTCTTAGAGTTTGTACTTCCTCTATTGCTTGTTGTGGACCTTCCGTAAATAATGTCCATCCTGAGAAATATCTTGCATACAAGAATCGTTCAGGAAATCTCTTTTCATATTCGACAATTGAATCGCCATGTACTATAGCGATAGCTTTCTCAATATTGTACTTATTCTCTATTTCAACTAGATTAGCGGTGGCATCGATATCGATGACATGCGTATGTGCGTCAAATATTGGACCATTAAAGTGGAGCATATCTTCGAACATGACATATAGAATTCAAAATTCACCACTGAAAACCTTACCTCTATAGGATATATATCAGCGAAGACCTTTTGAGGAGATGATGCAACAGAAACTCAAACCTTCGTTTGGTTTTGGAGAAGAACAATATGAAACGCGCGCTACAGGTAGTATTAGCTCTAGCAATTGTGTCAATGTTCATGATAAGTCCCGTGGCAGCAGCTTCATCTCAGGGTCTGGAATGGGGCTTCGGTGCAGGGGATCGATTTGATTTCACATTGACATCTGCTGTAAATGGCTGGAGTGATGGACTGTACATAAACGTCACTAGTGTCCCAGGGATTCCTGACCCTCTCAATAGTTGGGCAGCTATTCCACAACCTAGTGCTGGTACATACTGGGCTGCTAATGATACATCAGTTGGTATTGTAGCTCTCATCTTCCTTGGATTATTCCTCGTCGGGAGTAAGGCTGCAGTTCCAATCGGCAATTTCTCTCTACTATGGAGCCTTGTTAATCCATTACTCACACAGGAAACTCAAATTGACGAAAGCAACGTGTGGGGTATCCGATTTCAAGATGATATCAATGCAACACATGCATACGCAGTTGAGGTTACTTACGCCAAAGCAGATGGAATGATGGCCGAATACAAGCTTGAAACTGTTCTGACATCTAATGATAGTGTCGTAGAATCAATTACTGTGATCAGGAACAACATTCCGTCTCCTGGTCTAGATTTGAGTAACATCGTTCAGTTGATTCAAGACAACATTATCATTGTTGCTGCAGGAGTGGTCATCCTAATCCTACTGATAATAGTCTGTAAGAAGAAATAATACAATAAGGGGCTTTGCCCCTTCTCTTTTTATTTTATTAACGATATTTTACTCCGGATAGACTAAAGAAACATTAATCTGAAGGTTGCTATTTGGATATGACATAACTTAATTCGGTTATTGGGAGTTATAAGAATGGGGTATTACAGGCAATTCGCCTTAGTTATCGCAATATCATATATGATGATTTTGACACCTGTGATAGCAGATACATCTCAGGGTCTGGAATGGGGCTTTGGTGCAGGTGATCGATTTGATTTCACATTAATATCTACTGAAAATGTGTGGAATGATAGCATCTACTTGAATGTCAGTAGTGTACCAGGGATTCCTGATCCACTGAATAGTTGGACAGACGTACCAGAACCTTCTGGCGGTGCCTATTGGGCAAATGGAACTAGTATGGGGGTTTCTGCATTAATTTTCCTCGGATTGAATTCCATTGGAGGTAAGATTGGGTTACCAATTGGTAATTGGACTTTATTGGAATCATTAATTGAGGTTGAATTGACCGGTGAGGAAATAATTGACACTACTTATACCTGGGGAATTGAATGGAGCTATGATATCAATGCGACACATCAAGGTCAAATCAAAGGCACTTACTTGAAATCTGATGGTTATCTTGCTGAATACTCTCTGGAAAGCTGGGATACGACATCTAATACATTAGTGGAGTCAATTCTAGTTATACGAGATTCACTTCTAGCCACATCAAATACATCAGACGCATCCACATCGGATTCAACCATTCCCGAAGAACTGGATCCGAACAGTATCATGGACTTGATTCAGGCTAATATTCTGATAATAGGTGCTGGTATTCTGATTATTATTCTTGTTATTGTTATTCTTAGGAAGAGGTAGTATTCTATTCTGCCTCTCCTTTCATTTATTTCAACTTTGACCAAAGCGACTCTGCAGAGTTTCTGGAAATCTCAGCAATCTCTTCATCTGATGTCAGTACCAGCTTTTGATTGTCAACCACCAGATTGCCATTCACAATTACATCTCGAACGTTTCTTCCACTAAATGAGTTAATGAGATGTCCAATGATTGATCCTTCTGTTAAAGGAGTAGGTATATTCCGAGAATCCAAGATTACTATATCTGCTAACTTACCTATTTCCAAACTTCCTATTCTGTTTTCCAAACCATAGCACCTTGCTCCATCAATGGTTGCCATCTTGAATACCTGCTCTGGACCCATAGCATTAGGATTTCTTCTTGCTAATCGATGAACGGTCAATGCATACCTCATATTTTCGAAGGGGTCGAAAATCCAACCATCGTTTCCGAGACCTACAGGAATTCCCATTGCTAACATATCAGGGACCGGAGAGGTACCCACTGCATTTAGAGCATTGCTCATAGGATTATGAGCTACCTTTGTCTTTGAATCTGCAATCAATTTCAATTCGTGTTGATCGACATGAACGCAATGAGCTAGTACAGTTTTCTCTCCTAGAACTCCAACTCTGTCTAATCGCTCAACAGTTCTTTCACCATATTTTTCGAGATTATGATACAAATCAACAAGGCCTTCAGAAGTGTGGACTGTGATTGGAACATCTAATCTCTCAGCAACCTCTACAGCTCTTGCAACGATTTCATCCTCGACTGTGAATGATGCATGTATGCTCATCATTCCTCTCGCTAGGGTTTCTTTCGAACGTAGAGATTCAATAAATCTGATATTCTCTTGCAATCCTCTTCTTGCTTCTTCTGGATCATTTCGTTCTGTCATTTCAAATGCCAGAAAGGATCGAATTCCAACTGCATTGGCACCTTCAGCGCAGGCATCAAGACTTCCCTCAATCGAATTTGGTCCTGAATAGGTGTCTGCAAAGAAAGTTGAGCCATTCCTTAACATGTCTGCAGATGCAGAAAGAGCACTAGCTCTAGCATCCTCAACAGTGAGTGCCTCATCCACCGGCCACCATACTCGTTGTAGAATCTGTGCGAAGTCAGTAGGAGGCTCGATGTTCAAGGTTGCTCCTCTAAGAAGGATTCCATAGAGATGTGTATGTGCAGTAATGAGTCCAGGAATCACGACACATCCTTTTGCATCGATCGTAGTATCTGCTTTCTTCTTAGGACTACCTTTTCCAATGTCTGTGATTTTATTAGATTCGATCAATAAGTATCCATTCGGAATGATTTCATTCTTGGTATCAGCAGTGACAATAAACGCATTCTCAATTATCGTGGACTCTGACATCTTTGCTCATCCTTCTTCTCATATACTAAGACGTTTTCATTTAGGCTTTCCCTATCAGCCTATCTAGAACTCAATATCCACTCGTTTAATCGTACCACTACTTGATCGGTAGACGATACCATCCTTCTCGAGTTGTGTCAGAGCTTCCTCAGTCTCTTCTTTAGACATCTCTAGAGAACTTGCTTCATCTTTTATTCTTTCTAGACTTACTCCCCTCTTACTTCCCTTTGATAGCTTCTTCAGAATATGCATGAATTTCTCAGTTGGAGAGAGTGATTTCTCAATCTCCTCTGTATATATTTCCTCAATAGGGGCAGGAATCGGAGGTTCTTTTGGTACAGCATCTTCTTTTGCTTTGAGAAGTGCCGCCATCAAGTCAAGTTTTGGTGAGGTTTCCTCCTTAGCTTCTTCTTTAGGTGCGATGTCAGAAAGACTGATTCCATTAGGATCTTCGACGTCGTCAGAGATGTAAGGAATCGGATGCTCCTCAATTTCAACTCCTAACCATTTGGAATCGATGTCCTTATTGTTTCCAGCCGCACGAAGCAGTTGCACTCTGAATGTTTTCTCAAGCTTCTTTCTCTGACTCTCAAGATCTTCATCCTGACACTCCTGAACACCCAGCATAAGAATGACCCTATCTGCTTGACCTCTAACCCGGGAATGAGAGTCAGACACTAGGTATCCAAGAATCTTAAGCAAGCTAGTAAGTTTGGATTCGCTGATGTTAGTTGATTCTAATAGCTCCTGTTTCACTCTCCAATCGGGATCAGCAACAATATCCATTATTATCCCTCTTGAAGATGTGATACCTATCCTACCAACTGCTCTAGCTACATGGATTCTATCTTGCCACGTACCATTCTCTAGTACTGGCTTTAAGAATCGAATACTATCTTTATCTGTAATCTCACAAAGATATGGTAGGAGTTCTGGCTTCTTCTTTGTTGATGCATCAATAGCGATTTTAATGAGTTCTGTTCTAGCTTTCTCAGGAAATGAGGATAGCTTGGGTATTGTTCCTATCGAGATTGTCCCGATATTCGTCTTTATTCTCATCTTTGCCCAACGAATCCCAGTAGCCCCTAATGAAGCAATTATTCCAAACACTGTCGATTGATGCTCATGTCCTACATCTTCTAAGACCTCGATCCATCTCTTCTGTTCAGAAACAGATTTTGGACTGCCATTGATTTGGAACATTTCTTCCATAACCTGAAGCACCTGCTCTCTCTCAGCGGGATTGATATCTTTCATAGCTTCAAACAGCTCTGGGATGTATTTCCCATAGACATTTCTCCCCGCAGATCTGAAGACCAATCTTCGGAGTGTGGCATCTCCTTTGTCGAGCAAGCTCATTGCTTTGGGTAGAAGCGATTTTGCGAATGGTAATGCCATAAGTTTGCCAGCAGCAGTATACATAGTACCAAGATCTGGAGAATCAAGAGCGAGCGATATTGAGCGCATCTCTCTTAATTTCTTCATCTCAGTTTTCTGAAGTATATCAGCTACAGCCAATTACTTTCGACCCCCCTTGGATTTGGTTTTACTCTTCTGTATCTTTTTCTTCCTACGTGTTCGACTTGCTTTCTTGCCTGTCATATACTCTGTGAGTGGTGCTTGATGTTCATCTTTTCCTTTGGATTTTGTTCTCTTCTCTTCTCCCTTTGGTTCGAGTTCCTCTACAGGCTCTCCTTCTAGAGTTACTTGTTCGGTGGGTCCAGAAGGAATCTCAATGCGTGAGGTATCTGTTTCAAGCTCGATCAATCTATTCTCATATGCCTGAAGAACACTCCCCGCCTCAGGTGATTTTGTAGTCACAGAATTAGCTGTTATACCTAGCTCGCGTAGTAATAGCCTACCATGTACTGAATTATGAAGAGCTTTCAGATTGATTGATCCTTTGTCTTCTTGAGGTTTTGATTGCCTGTATTGGTTGAGTTGCGATTCTATCAATTGATCAACCAAATACCCAAATCCATCTCTACCTAGGGATTTTCCATCCAGGTAATCCAAATTCTGCTTTACAATGAGTTTTCCCACTTCTTTTGAACAGAAGAGTCTAACTTTCTTTCTGCCATCATTCCAGTCACTACCCTTCAGGAGGATGGCAAGAATCTCTGATGTAGGAGTATCTAATGCAAGAGATACTGAGTGAATATCTAACGAACCAAAAACGCCATCTCGAATTTGCATCAAGACTTCTCCAAGGTCTTCACCTGTCTTTTCTTTCTCCCAATATTTATCGAGCAATGGATAGATTTTGTTCCATGGATACTTCTTCTTATCTTCCCAATAACCTTTGAGTAAATTTGTAAAAGCTGAGATATCGCCTCGTATGCTTAAATCGACAATCTTGTCAATAAATGCAAGCTTGTCCGATTTCTTGCTTGTACGAGTCTTCGACAGGATATTCTACCTCCCAGAGGATACTTACCACAGTGCCTATAGGCTATTTGCCTTTTGTGTTGTCGTATTACATTAACTATGGAATATGACCAGCTTTATCATCTTAAACCCGTCTATTATTAGATATTGGTGCGAATAGAGTTTTATCGTCGTTCGATAGATTATGATATGAGGCTGCAAAATGAAAGTGAGATATGGAGAACGATTATTACCCTATCCACTTCATGCCATCAGTGGTAAGTTGCTCTTGTCTGGTCTTCAAGAGTCATCTGTTGTGAATTTTATATCTAAACTGAATCAGGAATACTTCAACACCTCACCTACTATTCAAGAGCTGAATATCTTTGCCACAGAATATCTACTAGGTGAAAATCCTGAGATTCAAGGCAAGTTTCTCACTCTTACAAGATACGATGAACTCAGTAAACGTGCGTCAAGCACACCTCCCATAATCCTTGTGATAGAAGGCAGCTCTGCAACTGGTAAGTCTATGCTAACTCTACCGATTATTGAAC
>JAEORN010000101.1 GCA_016840825.1 Candidatus Thorarchaeota archaeon
CCCTCGGAGTCATGTTCAGCCATCCACCACCGATGGAAATACCCTGATTGTCCGGACGCCACTCAACATTCGATATACCTAGTGGCCCGAAGAGAACCTCCATTCCAAACTCGAGCGCATTCATGTCTATTGTCTCATTGATGATAGCTGACAGAAGATGAGAATCTGCGGTACTATAGTAATAGTGAGTGCCTGGTGCATATAGCATGGGCTTGTCAAGAATGTACTGTACGAAATCGATTGGATCGAACAATGCCCATAGATCCCCATCCACAGTTTCATCATCCCAGTCAAGTCCGGAAGTCATCGTCAAAAGGTGCTCTATGGTGATTGCTTCCTTGTTCGAATCAAGGTTTTGTATAGTTCGGTCCGAGAAGAAATCAAGGATGGTTTCATCTATGCCAGATAAGTTGCCTCTAGTGATAGCAGCTCCGATGATGGACGAGCTTATACTTTTCGCACCTGAGGCCAGAGAATGAAGTGAGCTAACATTGTACTCGGGATTGGGATATATCTCATAGACGATGTACCCATTCCGAATTACAACCACCGAATCCATTGTCCAACTCCTATCTGAAATGAAATCCCCAACTTCTTCAAGCATTGTGGAATTCATACCCTGTTCCTCGGGAGTCGAAGTGAGCCATCCATCTGTGGGCCAATAGTCAGGCATATCGCTAGCCGAATTAGTAATCTTGGTCAAAGCAAAACCAGAGGCACAAGGGAACAACACAGAAACAAGAAGCACGCATAATATTAGAAATCCGAAGTAGTTTGTTGCGAATCTTGATATTTCTATCACCTCTAAGAACTCGAAATCAAATAGTAAACGAGCTAAAAAGCTTCTACTCTTCAACTTTCTAAAAAGTCTTTTGGGAATTTTATCATCGTTTCTTCTGAAACGTGCTATACCCCATATCTTCTGCAGTTCCACCTGTAATTCTATATGAAAGAAAGAATAAGAGGGGAGGGGATTCGTAAATCCCCAGAATTATCAGTCTAGATAGGCACTCTCACCGAGTTGACCTTCATCAAGTGAGCTTTCAACCACATCAGTCACGCGAACTGGCGTGATGAAATTGATGATGAAGAGCATGACATAAGTGAAGACGAATGCCCATACTGCCGCGATAACTACCGCAACGACCTGAATAGAGAAGAATGCAATACCACCGAAGATGAGTCCATCAGCTCCAGCTGGATTGAGTGCGGTCGTGGCAAAAATCCCTAGGGAGATAGTACCAAGAACTCCTCCGACTCCGTGTACACCCCAGACATCGAGAGCATCATCCCAGCCTTTCTTATTCTTGAACGAGATAGCAACGTAGCATACAATCCCTGCCAAAACACCTATGATGAATGCAGAGCTAGGACTCACGAAGCCAGCTGCAGGAGTGATCGTTGCCAACCCAGCAACGGCACCAGTGAGAAATCCTACGAACTTTGGTTTCTTCTCAAAAATCCATGCTAGAACCAACCAAGTGAATCCTGCAACTGAGGCTGCAAGATCTGTATTGAGGAATGCAAGTACTGTTACACTATCAACTGCTAGTTCGCTACCGGCGTTGAAACCATACCAACCAAACCAAAGCAGACCAGTTCCAAGTGCAACTAGTGGTATACTGTGAGGTCCAGATTCTCTGGTATGACGCTTTCCTACATAAAACACGGATGCTAGTGCAGCCATTCCAGCAATAGCATGCACAACGATACCACCAGCGAAGTCCAACACCCCAAGTTGAGCAAGGATTCCACCGCCCCAGACCATATGAACGAAGGGGAAGTAAACTAGAAGCAACCAAGCGACAAGGAAGATCAAGTATGCCTTGAAGTCAACTCGATTAGTGAATGCACCAGTAATCAACGCAGGAGTGATGATGGCAAACATCATCTGATATACGATAAACACGAATTCAGGGATAGTCCCGTTGCCTGTGAAGACATCAGTGGGATCAACCCCATTAAGAAACGCTTTATCCAGATTTCCTATTATTCCAAATGTATCGCCACTAAAGCATAATGAATACCCTACTGCGAACCAAATGATGGTTACAACCGCGAGAGATACAAAGCTCTGGAACATAATCGTAAGCACATTTTTCCTGCCAACTAAGCCTCCATAGAAGAAGGCAAGCCCTGGAGTCATCAACATAACCAGACTCGTTGCCAAGAGCATGAATGCAGTATTTCCTGTATCAATTTGCATTAGTTGAAGTCCAAGTTCTAATGGATTCGACATCAAGTTCACCCATATTGAAGAGTCGTCCATGAATGGCACTTATAACTGAATTCAAAGAATTGATGACCATATGTATAAAACGCAGCCTATTGATTCCTATGTAAGTAAGTAGTTTATTGATGACTTGTTCTGAAACAAATGAACCCTTTTTTGAAAGAACACAGAATTGAACAAAACCATTGTTTTAAATCATCATTTGTCTAAAAATATCTGATATAAATAACTGAAAGGAAAACCAAAGATGAGGGTATATTTCCTCATCCACATACTTGATAGGATGACAAATCGCTGGATTTAGCTCACCCAACATATGATTCTCTGAGTTATTATATTATATTAAATGAGGTGAAAGAATGTCAGATGATGCAGTGAGAGATTTCTATGAATATCTCGTTGGATCAGCAGAACGAAATCGATCAGAGTTCGATAAGCCAATCTTCATGATGGCAGCTCTTCAGTATATGCTAAAGAATAATCTTCATGGCTTATCGTTTGAGGAGATAATGTATCAAGAACATACAAGAGGGATACGGAATTTCTTTCTGAGAGCTGGTCGTCAAAAGCTGAAGAATCCTGAGAATTCTTGGCGACGAATCACCAATCCTCGAACTTCAGAGATGAAAAAAGTCGTTGAAAGATACACATCTCGACGAGATGATTTTGACGTTTCATTTTCTTCGATGAAACCATTCCAGGTCAAGCAACTGATTGACATATTCATGAATCGTATTGATGTTAAAGAAGACTGATACTTACAGAATTAGTATACACAATAACATGATGAACTTACTACATTGTCGGTACAGTCTGCTTCATATCCCATCAGATATTTGAGTCACGATGATACTGTAGGAACTAGAAGGAGATATTTGAATGGCTCGCAAGGCCCCAATCCTGTTTCACAGATATCCAGAACTTCAAGATAAAGTACCATGGATTCCGATTGGAGATCTGCCGACTCCAACTCAAGAGCTGTTTGAGTTGGAAGCGATTTTGGGTTATCAAAGTATTTGGATTAAAAGAGATGATCTTTCTGGTCGATTGTATGGCGGGAACAAAGTAAGAAAGCTCGAGTTCATTCTGGGTGATGTGATAGAGCATAAGAAAAAATGGATTCTTACCTTTGGAGGGCTGGGAACGAATCACGGACTTGCGACTGCCATCTACGGACGTGAACAGCAACTCAAAACAGTATTGGCATTAATCGATCAACCAGTGACTGCTCATGTACAAGACCAGCTTCTCCTGTTTGATTACTATGAAGCAAAGATATCCTATGCAAAGAACAAGGTAGGAGCAGTTCTAAAGGCATTGTGGCATCTAGCCACGAAGAGGGGAGTTTACTTCCTAGGGCCTGGTGGGTCAATAAAGATTGGGAACTTGGGCTACATCAACGCAGGACTTGAATTGGCAGAGCAGGTCGAACAAGGAAATCTACCATCACCCGATCGGATATATGTTGCACTGGGTTCTATGGGAACATTTGCTGGTCTCTTTATAGGATTGAAGCTTGCTGGTTTGAAAACTGAGCTTATTGGAGTTCGAGTCACTGATTTGCGCATGACAAATGAGAAGAACACAGCAAAGATGATCAATCAGACTATCAGATACCTTAAATCCCTCTCAGACTCATTTCCAAAGTTTGAGATTAAGCCCGAAGACCTGGAGATAAACCATGATTATGCGGGGCTATGTTACGGATCTGTTACAGAAAAAGGGTTAGAGGCTGTAGATATTCTAAAGCGTACTCATGATATTCAGATTGAAACGACATATACCGCAAAGGCATTTGCATGTATGATCGATGATATC